>NZ_JAGPXS010000021.1:0-111922 GCF_018070425.1 Micromonospora sp. C81 | reverse complement strand
CGGGGTGGCGGCCCGGCCCCGTTACACGCCCACCCCCGCGCCCCGCAGGCCCCGCGCCCCGCGCCCCGCGCCCCGCGCCCCGCGCCCCGCGCCCCGCGCCCCGCGCCCCGCGCAACTTCAGGGATGTTGCTGCCTCCCAGGCACCGTAGGCAGCACTTTCCCTGAAGTTGCGCGGATCTTGGACTGGGCCGGGACGGGGATCGTGCTCGATCATGGTTGTAGTGGCCACCAGGGCGGCTCGAAGCCCCCTATCCATGATCGAGCACGATCTTGGCCGCCCGGACACGTCGATCATGAGGTTGGCCGGGCGTTCCGTCCGAGTTGTCCCCGCCAACCTCATGATCGACGGGTTGGACCCGGGCGGTGGGTGGTGCGCAGGACCAGTAGGACCACGATCAGGAGCAGGGCGGTCATCGCCAGGGCGCCGGGTGCCTTGGTGAAGCGGGCCAGGTTCGTGCCGTCGGGCAGGGTCAGGAAGGCCGCCACCGCCACTGGCAGCACGAACCACGTCGTTCGGGCGGCGGTTAGTGCGAGCAGCGCCAGGGGCCAGGTCGCGTACCAGGGGTGGAAGACCGGGGACAGGACGACGGTGGCGACCAGCGCCAGGGCAGCGCCGTGCAGCACCACCCGAGGGCGCGCCTCCTCGACCCGAGCCTCCTCGACCCACGCCCCGTCGACCCACGCAACCTCGACCCGCGCCCCGTCGACCCGCGCGCCCTCGACCCGCGCCACATCGACCCGCGCGCCCTCGACCCGCGCCCCATCGACCCGCGCCCCATCGACCCGCGCGCCCTCGACCCGCGCCACCCGCCGGGCATCGCTGAAGCCGCGCAGCGCCCGCCAGGCCCGCCACCAGAGCACCACCAGCACCCCGGCCAGCAGCAGCAGGGCGACTGCCCGGACCACCGGCACCGCCTGCGGGTCCCGGCCGACCAGCGCACCGGCGTAGTCCACCACGAACCCGACGGCGGTGGGTGGTGACGTCCACTGCTCCGAGTCGCCGCTGTGCGTCAGCCCGCCCACCCAGCCGAACCCGAGCCCGGACACCGCCGAGGTGACCAGCACCGCACCGAGCAGCCCACCGGCCAGCCAGCCGCCGTCGCGCAGCAACGCCCGTACGGTGTGACGACCACGGACTGCGGCCAGGGCGGCGAACGGCACCACCACGACCGCGCTGGCCTTCACGGTCACCGCCAACCCGAGCAGCGCCCCGGCCAGGAGCAGTGCCGGAGGCCAACCCGGTCGCCGGATCGCCACCAGCAGCCCGCAGAGCAGCAGGCCCAGCATCACCGCGTCGTTGTGCGCGCCGGCGATGAGGTGCACCCCGACCAGTGGGGCGGCCAACGCCAGCCACGCGGCGCGCCGGGTCGGCACCCCGGCTGCCCGTGCCAGGCCGGGCAGGGAGATCGCGGCCAGCAGCAACCCCGCCACGGCGATCACCCGCAGCAGCACCACAGTGCCGGTGAGCCCGCCGCCGAGCGTGACCGCCAGCGCCGCGAGCAGGACGAACACCGGCCCGTACGGTGCCGGGGTGTCCCGCCAGATCGGCGCAACCGTGTCCAGCCAGGGGCAGCCCGCCGCCGCCACCCCCACCGCGTACGGGTCGACGCCGTGCGCGTATGTCCAGCCCTGGCAGGCGTACGAGTAGACGTCCCGGCTGCCCAGTGGTGGCGCGACGAGCAGCGGCAGCGCCCACAGCCCGGCCGTGACGTACGCCCACCGGGTCGACGGTGCGCCCCCGCGCAGCGACCACCACGCACCGACCAGCAGCGTGGTGCCGGCCAGCCAGCAGATCAGCGTCGCCGGGCCGTCCGGGGTTCGCCAGGTCGACACCGGTGTCACGCCGAGCGGGGCGTCGGGCAGGGCACCGCCGAGGTAGCCGGCCACAGTGAGCAGGACCGCGCCGGCCAGGCCCGCGTACCGGGCAAGGCGTGCCGACAGAGGACGAGGCGGCGACGGAACACGCGAGGGCGGAACAGGCGGCGGAACAGGCGGCGGAACAGGCGCGCCGGGAGCGGTCACCGGCGCACCTTCCCTCAGTCGGCGGCGACCGGCTGACGGGCCGCCCGAGCCGACCGTACCAACCGGACGACCACCACGATCACCAACAGCGTCATCAGTGGCGCCCCGACCGTCTTGGTGTACCGGGGAAACCCGGTGCCGTCGGGCAGCACCAGGAAGGACGCGACGAGGGCGACCACTGTGAACCAGCCGGTACGGCGGGCGGTGGCGGCCAGCACGAACAACGGCCACGTCCAGTACCAGGGGTGCACCACGGGAGAAAGCGCGACGGTGACGGCGAGCGCGAGGCCGGCGTAGTACAGGGGGTCGCGGGTGCGGGCCCGCCACCAGAGCCAGACGAGGAGGACGGCCAGGACCACCACGGCTATCCCGCGCGTCACCGGCAACGCGTCGATGTGAGCGCCGAACAGCGCGGCGACGTAACCGACGGTCTGACCGACGGCGGTCGGCGGGGACGTCCAGGCGACGGCGGCGCCGCCCTGGGACAGCCCGCCGATCCAGCCGAAGTCCAGCCCGCCGGCGATTGTCACTCCCAGCACGGCGGCGACCGCACCGCCGACCACCCAGCCGCCGTCGCGGATCAGCGACCGGAGCCGGTACGGGCCGGTGGTGGCCGCCAGCGCTGCGAACGGGACCACCACCACGGCGGTGACCTTGATCGACACGGCGACTCCGAGGAGCAGCCCGCCGACCAGCAGCATGCCGCGCCGGCGCGGGTGTGCGGCCACCACGGCCAGCCCACCGACCAGCGCGGCGAGCATCAGTATGTCGTTGTGTGGGCCACCGATGAGGTGCGCGGCGACCAGCGGGGAGCCCAGCGCCAGCCAGACCGCCCGCTTGGCCGGCACCCCGGCCCGGCGGGCCAGCACCGGCAGCGCCCACGCGCTCAACACCACGCCGAGCAATGCCAGCGCCCGGAACAGCACGATGCTGGCGGTCAGCGAGCCGGCGACCTTGACCACCGCAGCCGCGACGAGCACGAAGAGCGGCCCGTACGGCGCCGGGGTGTCCCGCCAGATGTAGGAGACCGAGTCCAGCCAGGGGCAGGGCAGCGCGGAGACGCCCTGCTCGTACGGGCTGATGCCACCGGCGAAGCTGGCGCCCTGACACGCGTACGCGTACACGTCGCGGCTGCCGAAGGGCGGCGCGACCAGCAGCGGCAGCAGCCACAGCCCCACGGTGAGCAGCGCCCAGCGAGTCGACGGGCCGCCGTCGCGCAGCGCCCACCAGGCGTACGCCATCAGGCCGGTGCCGACCGCCCAGGCGGCCAGGATCAGCGGGCCGTTGGTGCCCTGCCAGATGCTGACCGGGGTGCTGCGCAGGGGGCCGCTGGGAAACGCGCCGCCGAGGAACGCGGACAGCGCGAGCAGCATCGAGCCGGCCAGGCCGGTCCAGCGCGCGAGGTGGGGAGGCACGCCCGACATGCTGCCAGCACCCCGGTGGGTGACCGACGGCAGGACCGTCAGCAGTGGTTGGCCGGTGCCAGGCTGCTGGAGATCGAGTAGTCGCCGGCCGCGCGTACCCGCACCTCGGTCCACCCGTCGGCGCCGGGTCGCAGGCAGCCGTCCGGGCCATCGAGCGACAGCCACCGTGACCACCGCACCTTGACCGGCACGTCGCCGGGCGTGGCCGTCAGCCGGACCGCGCCCCGGTCGGCGGTGACGAGCCGGCCGGGGGCCCCGACCAGCGGCGTCGGATCGACCACCTCGTACAGGCGCCAGGTCGGATCGCGCCAGACCTCCCGCAGGTACGGCAGGTCGCCGCGGATCAACGCGGCCTCGTCGCGGCCCCACCGGTCGGCGGGAGCATCCGGGGCGACCACCACGTAGGTGACCGCCTGGTCGCGGAGCCACTGCTCGTAGGTCTGGGCGCTCAGGGTGCCGTCGTAGAACAGCGCGTTGCGGTCGCTGTCGACCTGGCGCTCCCAGCCACGGGCCAGCGGCACGGTCGGTGGCAGGTACGCGGACTCCCAGTGGTCGCGCAGCGGCACCACCTCGACCCGCCCGACGGGCTGCCGTCGGTCGAGTTCCGCGACGAGCGGGCGGTAGAACGCCGGGGCGCTCTCGGCGGCGCCGGCCCGGGTGACGTCGCTCAGCATCACCGGGGACTGCCACCAGACCGTCGCGGCGAGCAGCCCGGCAAGCCACGGACCGGGCAGCGGCGCGTACCCGGCCAGCACGGGCAGCGCGAAGAGCAGCGGCAGGCGCAGCGCGTTGGAACCGATCGGGCTGGGCACGTAGTACGCGCCGACCAGGAGCAGCACGGTGAGCAGCGCGCCGACGCGCAGCACCCGGCGACGACGCGGCAGCACGACCGCCACCAGCACCGCGAGCGCGACGTTGATCCGCATCGACTCGGCCGAGTACGGCTGGGTGCCCCCGTTGCCGAAGAGCAACGCGATCGGCGCCAGGGTGACGGCGGGCGCCACGGCCAGCACGAACCCCTCCGCCAGTGGTCGCTCCGAGCGCCACCCACCGGGCAGTGCACGGCCGGGCCCGTCGCCTCTGCGCAGGGCGGCCAGCAGCAACGCCGCGCCGGCCAGACCGGTGAACAGGCCGGCGACCGGGCTCGCGGCCGTCGCCAGGGCGGCGCAACCGGCGGCAA
Source organism: Micromonospora sp. C81 (assembly GCF_018070425.1). Classification (NCBI taxonomy): domain Bacteria; kingdom Bacillati; phylum Actinomycetota; class Actinomycetes; order Micromonosporales; family Micromonosporaceae; genus Micromonospora; species Micromonospora sp. C81. The sequence continues at coordinate 107,296 of NZ_JAGPXS010000021.1, read as the reverse complement.
GTGCCAGGCGAACCGGGCGTGGCGGGCGTTCCGCGCTGACCGCGCAGAGCGCCAGCAGCCCGAACGCCAGCCCGACGGCGAAGGTGACCCGACCGCTCGCCAGGTTGCCGACGAGGACCACGGCACCGAGGACGCCGGCCAGCAACGGCCGGCGGGCCCGGCCCCGGACGAACAGCCAGCCCAGCGCCGCCGCGCCGAGCACGGCGGCGACGGCCCCCAGTGGACGCATCCCGATCAGCGCGCCCAACCTGGCCGTGAACAGGCTGTAGCCGTACTGGTTGACGCCGCCGTACCAGCCGAGGTCGATCGGCGCGGCACCGTACCGGTCGGCGAACTCGGCGCGGGCCACCTGGGCCGCGAGGTCCGTGCCCATCCGCGGCGCGAGCAGGAACGCGGCGGCGAGCACGACCGCGGCCCCGGTCGCCGCCGCCCAGACCACCTGCGGGGACCGCGTGGCCGGACGGGTCGACGCGTCAGGCATTCAGGACCCGCTCCGTCGCGGCACGGGAGCGGCGGCCGACGCGCAGGTACTCGTCGAGGAACTCCCCCGGGTCGTCCCGGCCGAGGAGTCGGACCACGCCGGCCAACTCCACCCCGTGCCGGGGCAACTGGTCGCCGGCCCGGCCCCGGACCAGCATCAACGCGTTGCGGACCTGCGCGGCCAGAGACCACCCGGCGGCCATCTCCGCGGCGTCCGTCGGGTCGATCAGGCCGGCCCGCTCGGCGGCCGCGAGGGCATCGAGGGTACGCGTGCCGCGCAGCGCCGGGATCGCGCCCGCGTGCCGGAGCTGGACGAGTTGCACGGCCCACTCCACGTCGGCCAGCCCGCCGCGCCCCAGCTTGGTGTGGGTGGCCGGGTCGGCGCCCCGGGGCAGCCGCTCGGTCTCCACCCGGGCCTTGATCCGCCGGATCTCGACGACCTGCTCGCGGGTCAGCCCCTCGGCCGGGTAACGCACCGGGTCGATCATCGCCTCGAACTCGGCGCCCAGCTCGGCGTCGCCGCAGACGAACCGGGCGCGCAGCAGGGCCTGTGCTTCCCACACCCGCGACCAGCGGGCGTAGTACGCCGCGTACGCGGCGAGGCTGCGGACCAGCGGGCCCTGCCGGCCCTCCGGGCGCAGGTCGGCGTCGACGCCCAGCGGCGGGTCGGGGGCGGGCACGCCGAGCAGTCGGCGCAGCTCCTCGGCGATCGCGTGGGCGGCGGCGCTGGCGGCGCTCTCGCTGGACCCGGCGGGCGGGTCGTAGACGAAGAGCACGTCGGCGTCGGAGAGGTAGTTCGACTCGTACCCGCCGAGCCGTCCCATGCCGATCACCGCGAACCGCAGCCCTTCCGGGGCCGGCTGGCTGGCCTGGGCGGCGCGCAGCGCGGCGGCCAGGGTGGCGTCGGTGACGTCGGCGAGGGCCGTGCCGACCTGGGTGATGTCGGCCAGCCCCGGTGCCGGCCGGTTCGCGCCGTCCGGTCGGGTGGGTGTGGGTGCGAGCGCGCCCGCCCGACAGAGCACGTCGGCGCAGGCCACCCGAACGAGTTCCCGGCGCCGCAGTGCGCGTACCGCGCGGGTGGCCTCGACCGGGTCGGCGTGCCGGGCCGCTGCGGCGAGGAACCCCTCCCGGAGCACCTCGCGGGAGCGGGGCGCCAGCTCGTTCTCCTCGGCCAGCAGCCGCAGTGCCTCCGGGTCGCGGGCGAGCAGGTCGGCGACGTACCGGGACAGCGCCAGGACCCGGGCCAGCCGACGGGCGACCGGGCCACCGTCGCGCAGCAGCCGCAGATACCAGGGGGTGCTGCCCAGCTTGTCGGACACCTTCCGGTAGTTGAGCAGCCCCCGGTCCGGTTCCGGCGCGTCGGCGAACTCGCTGAGCAGCACCGGCAGCAGGGTGCGCTGGATGGCCGCCGTGCGACTCACCCCGCCGGTGAGCGCCTGGAGGTGCCGCAGCGCCCCGGCCGGGTCGGCGAACCCGAGGATCTCCAGCCGGTGCCTGGCCGCCTCCGGGGTGAGGCGCAGCCCGTCGGCCGGCACCCGGGCCACCGACTCCAACAGCGGCCGGTAGAGCAGCTTGGCGTGCAGCCGGCGTACCTCGGTGGCGTGGGTGACCCACTCGGCCCGGAAGCTCTCCACGGCGCTGCGCCCCGGCGCCGCCGTGAAACCCAGCGCGGCGGCGAGCCACCGCAGCGCGCCCGGCTCGGTGGGAACGGTGTGCGTACGACGCAGGCCCTGGAGTTGCAGCCGGTGCTCGACGCTGCGCAGGAAACGGTAACCGCGCAGCAGCGCCTCGCCGTCGGCACGGCCGACGTAGCCACCGGCGACCAGCGCGCGCAGCGCCGGGATGGTGCCCGGCGCCCGCAGCGTCTCGTCCCCGCGACCGTGTACGAGTTGCAGCAACTGGACGGCGAACTCGATGTCGCGCAGCCCGCCGGGGCCGCGCTTGATCTCGCGCTCCAACTCCTTCGGCGGGATGTGGTCGATGATCCTGCGCCGCATGGCGCGGACGTCCTCGACCGCCTCGGGTCGCTCGGCCGCCCGCCAGACCAGCGGCGCGAGCTGGTCGATCCACTCCTGGGCCAGCGGGAGGTCCCCGGCGGCCGGGCGGGCCTTGAGCAGCGCCTGGAACTCCCAGGTGCGCGCCCACCGCTGGTAGTAGGCCAGGTGGCTGGCGAGGGTCCGCACCAGCGGGCCCCGGTTGCCCTCGGGGCGCAGGGCGGCGTCCACCGGCCAGGCGACCAGCCCGCAGATGTGGATCAGCCGGGTCGCCACCAGGGTCGCGGCGGCCAGGTCGGCGTCCTCGGCGGCCACGAAGATGACGTCCACGTCGGAGACGTAGTTCAGCTCGCCGCCGCCACACTTGCCCATCGCAACCACCGCGAGCCGAGGCCGCTCGGTGCCCTCCGCCAGTTCCGCGACGGCCACCTCGTAGGCAGCGGCCAACGTCGCGTCGGCCAACGCGGAGAGCGCGGCCATCGTCTGCTCCAGGCCGCGCCCGCCGGTCAGGTCGGCCGCCGCGATCCGCAGCAGCGCCAACCGGTACGCGGTCCGCAGCACCGCCACCGGGTTGCCACCGGCGGCCGGCTCCAACCGTCCCTCGGCGATCGGCGCGAGCCCGTCCGGGGCGGTCCGCAGCGCCGTGCAGTGGTCGGGATGGGCCACCAGGTGATCGCCGAGCGCCGACGAGGCACCCAGCACCGCGATCAGCCGCCGCCGCAGCCCGGGGTCGGCGTGCAGCTCCGCGAGCAGCGGCGAGTCGGCGGCGCCGTCGGTCGTGCGACGTTCGGCCTCGACGATGCGGTGCAGTTGGCGCAGCGCCAGGTCCGGGTCGGCGGCCCGGGACATCGCGGCCAGCAGCTCACCGGCCGGCTCGTCGGCCGGCTCCTGCTCCTCCGGCCGCCACAGCCGCAGCCCGTCCGGGCCGAGCAGGTCGGCGGCACGGGCGCCGCCGTCGCCCTCGGCGGTGCCGAAGCCGTACCGGGCGAGCCGGCCCGTTGCCCTGGTCGGCCGGCTCATCAGTGCCCGAGCAGCGGCAGGCCACGCCGCATCGTGCTGTCGTCCAACTCACCGAGGGCAAGCGCGGCGAACCGGGCGGCGAACGGCTGCCAGACCTCCTCGATGTCGGGCAGCACCGAGGCGCAGGCCGCGACCACCAGCTCCGGGTCGTAGCCCAGCTCGGTGAGTTGGGCCGAGTCGGTGGCCCAGTCGGCGATCATCGCGGCGTCACACTCGATGTGGAACTGCAGACCCCAGGCCCGGTCACCGAGCCGGAACGCCTGGTGCGGGTAGCGGGTGGACGCGGCCAGCAGGGTGGCACCCCGGGGCAGCTCGGTGATCTCGTCGGCGTGCCACTGGAGCACGTCCGGGATCAACGGCACGTACCGGAACAGCGGGTCGTTCTCGGCGGCGTCGCGCCGGCCGACCACGCCCGGGCCGATCTCCGGCCCCGATGGACTCCGCTCGACCAGGCCGGCATGCGCGGTGGCGAGCAGTTGCGCGCCCAGGCAGACGGCCAGGGTCGGCACCCGGTAGCGGACCGCCTTGCGCAGCAGGCCCTCCACCGCCGGAAACCACTGTGCGCCGGGCGAGCCGTCCGGCAGCGGGTACGCCTGCTGGTCGCCGCCGAGCACCACCAGCGCCGCGTACCCCTCCAGGTCGGCGGGGAGCTCGTCGCCGGCGTGCGGGCGAACCACCCACAGCTCCAGCCCAGCCTCGGTCAGCCACTCGCCCAGCCGGCGTGCGTCGTCGGTCGGGTCGTTCTCGATCACCAGCGCGGTTGCCACAGGTCGAGGCTAGCCGGTGCGCCGCGCGGCGCAGCGCCCCGCCACAGGCCCACGCTTCCGGTGGTGTCCCTCTGCGGCCGCCGGGACCTGGCGTGGTCGTTAGGCTCAGCGGTTGTGATCAGCGACGACACCGCAGCCGTCCGCCCGCCCGTGCTGCTCCCGGGCGACGCGGTGCTGCTGGTGTCGCCGTCCGGCCCGACCTCGCCGGAGCGGGTGGCCCGGGGCATGGAGCTGCTCACCGGGTGGGGCCTGCGCCCGGTGCCGGCGCCGAACGCGTACGCCCGCCACGGCTACCTCGCCGGCACCGACGACCTACGGGCCGCCGACCTGAACACGGCCTTCACCGACCCGGAGATCCGCGGGGTGATCTGCACCCGGGGCGGGTACGGCGTCCAGCGGGTCGTGGACGCCATCGACATGACCGCCGTCCGCCGCGACCCGAAGGTGGTGGCCGGCTTCTCGGACATCACCGCGTTGCAGTTCGCACTGTGGCGGGGTGCCCGGCTGGCCGGGGTGCACGGTCCGGGAGCGGCCTGGCGCGACGAGCGGACCCCGCTGCGCTCCGCCGAGTCCCTGCACGCGGCGCTCATGACGACCGAGCCGGTGTCGATCACCGCGGTGCCCACCGAGGAGACCTTCGGCGTACGCGTCCCGGGCCTCGCCACCGGCACCCTGCTCGGCGGCAACCTCTGCATGATCGCCGCCTCGATCGGCACACCGGACCTGCCCGACCTGACCGGGGCGGTGCTGTTGATCGAGGACGTGCAGGAGCCCCCGTACAAGGTCGACCGGATGCTCACCCAGCTGCGCCGGGCCGGCGCGCTGGACGGGCTGGCCGGGGTGGCGGTCGGGCAGTTCACCGACTGCGGTGACGGCTGGGACACCACGATCGTCGACGTGCTCACCGAACGCCTCGGCGACCTGGGCGTACCGGTCCTCGGCGGCCTCCCCATCGGCCACGGCCCCAACCAGCTGACCGTCCCGGTAGGCACCCAAACGACCCTGAATGCCGAAAACGGCACCCTGACCGCATCCCCCGCAGTCCAGTAACGCACCCCCACCCCCTGCCCTGCCCGCGCTCCCCGCCCAGCCCCTCCCCGCGCTCCCCGCCCCTCCCCGCGCTCCCCCGCCCCTCCCCGCCCCGGTGATCAAGAGGTTTGCGTCAACTTCGGGCGGGATTTTGACGCAAACCTCTTGATCAACCAGGGACGGCGGGGCTGGGACGGCGGGGCGGCGCCGGGGCGGGGGTCAGGGGATCAGGGGATCAGGTGGGCTACTGCTCCTATTTCCAGGGCGGCCCAGACGCCCTGGGGGGTCAGGGTGATGCCGTGGGGTTCGGCGTTGGCGGTGGGCAGGTCGTGGCCGTCGATCCGGCCCGTGCCGTCGATGTGGCCGATCCGGTTGGCACCCCACTCGGTGAACCAGGCGCCGCCGGCCGGGTCGGCCACGATCGCGTGTGGGCGGGCCGCCCGGTCCGGCAACGGGAACTCGGTCATCTCGCCATCCGGGGTGATCCGGCCGAGCTGACCGGCGGCGATCTCCACGAACCAGATCGCGCCGTCACCGCCGAGGGTGATGCCGACCGGGCCGGCGTTCGCGGTGGGCACCGGATGCAGCGTCACCCGGCCGTCGAGGTCGATCCGGCCGATCGCGTTCGCCTGGTTGAGGGTGAACCAGAGCGCCTGGTCCGGGCCAGCGGTGATCATCGAGGCGAATCCGCCGGCCACCGGCAGCGGGAACACCTCGACCGTGCCGTCGGTGCCCACCCGGCCGATCGTGTCGGAGTTCATTCCGGCGTACCAGAGTGCGCCGTCGGGGCCGGCCGCGATGCCGCACGGCGCGGCGCCGGTCGGCAGGACGACCACCCGCTGCTCACCGTCGACGCTGATCCGGCCGATCCGGTCATCCCCGGAGCGGGTGAACCAGAGGGCGCCGTCCGGCCCGGTGGTGATGATCAGCGGTCGGCCACCGGCCGGGTCCAACGGGTAGGTCCGGATCGCGCCGTCGGGGGCCAACCGGGCGATCGCACCGGCGTGGACCAGCGTCAGCCAGAGCGCGCCGTCCGGGCCGGCAGTGATGCCGTACGGGCCGGCGCCCGGCGCGGCGAGTGGGATCTCACGAATCTCGGCGGTCGTCACGAGGCGTGGTCCTTTCGTCGGGGTTTTCCCACCCTGATCGCAGGGACGTCGACGTTGCAACCGGTTTGTCCGGTCGCTGGTCGCAGATTGTCAGCCCGCTGACAGGTTCGCCATGGGCCGCGCCCAGACTTTCCAGTCACTGTCGGTGACGTCATCGCAGCATCAACGACAACCTGGAGGACTGATGTTCCGCACGATGTCGAAGAAGCACCTGCTGGCCAGCGTGGCCGCCGCCGGTGTGCTCGGCGTGGGGATCGCCGCCCCCACGATGGCGTTCGCCGCTGACGGCAGCACCCCGACGCCGAGCGCCAGCAGCAGTGAGCAGCCGCAGCAGCAGGACCGGCAGGGCGACAAGAAGGGCGAGCGGCAGGGCGAGTTCGCCGAGAAGCTCGCCACCGAGCTGGGCGTCCCCACCGACAAGGTGACCGCCGCGCTGGAGAAGCTGCGCGAGCAGCACAAGCCGGCCGACCGGCCGGAGCGCCCGTCAGCCGAGGACCGGCAGGCCGCGCTCAAGGAGCGGCTGGACCAGGCGGTCAAGGACGGCAAGCTCACCCAGGAACAGGCCGACGCCATCACCAAGGCCGTCGAGGCCGGCGTCTTCCCCGGCCCCGGCGGCCACCGCGGTCCGGGCGGTCACGGCGGTCCGGGCGGTCACGGCGGTCCCGCGGGTACGCCGGGCAAGTAACCCCGGCAGACCCGCGGGTACGCCGGGCAGGTAACCCCGGCAGACCCGCGGGTACGCCGGGCAGGTAGCCCCGGCAGCCCTCTGGTCGAACCGGGCCCACCCCGGCTTGATCCACTCGGGTTTCGTGAAGTGGCGGTGTCCGGCGCACCCGGACACCGCCATTTCCTTGAGCCGGAGTTGATCATCACTGCCGAGCCCCAGCGAGGCAGGTACGCCAGCCCCGAGCGGCACCGGCACCCGACGCAAGGGGTCAGCCCCGAGGCGCCGGCCGGGAGCGCATCAGCCCTGGGCGGGCGGAGGGCTGAACACACCCAGGTGGTTTCCGGCCGGGTCGAGCAGGTGGGCGAGGGTGAGGCCGCTCGGTGCCGTACGGGCCGCCACCAGCACCTTGCCACCGGCCGCCTCCGCTCGCCGGCAGGTTTCCGACACGTCGGTGACCTCGGCGTAGAACACCGCGTAGTTCGGTGACGTCCCGTCGGTGGCCCGAATCGCCCCGCCGATCCCGGTATCGCCACCAGCGCCGGTCACCCGGTAGGACCCGCCGCTGCCTGCGCCCTGCTCCTCGAAGGTCCAGCCGAACAGCTCTCCGTAGAAGCGCTCCGCCTCCTCCGGCCGGTCGGTGCCGATCTCGAACCAGGTGATGGGCGTCGTGGACATCTGCTGCCTCCAGAGTTTCCGTGCCGGCCGTTCGGCCGTCGTCTGGAGCAGTCTCTGGGTCGTCCGCGACACCGTCCTGTCGGTGTTTCCGGATCACCCAACGGAGACCCGCTCTCGAAAACCCGTCAGACCAGGCTCAATGAGCGGACCCGCTCGCGCGGAATGTCCAGGTCGGTCGGGCGCAGCTCGCGGGACACCACGTCGGGCAGCGCCTGGACGCTTTCGATCCGGTCGGTGCGGAAGCAGCGCAGCTCGTCGCGCAGTCGGCACCAGGCCAGCAGATACCAGTGTCGCGGGTTACCGAGGTAGCCCAGCGGCTCGACGTCACGGACCGAGCCGGCGCCGGCCCGGTCCGCGTACCTGATGCGCAGCACCCGCCGCGCGGCGACCGCGTCGGCGACGAGGGCCGGGACGGGCGTGGCCGGCCCGTCGCCGACCAGGTGCACGCGGCCGGCGAGGCGGTGCGCCTCGACGGCGTCGGCGGCTGGCAGCACCGCCATCAACTTGCGCAGCGCGGTGCCACCCGGCCCGGCGAACGGCGTGCCGGCGAGCCGGCGTAGCGCGACGGCCATCGCGACCGCCTCGGCCGCGGTCAGGTTGACCGGCGGCAGAGTGCGGGCGCGATCCACCACGTAACCACCGGTGCGCCCAGGCTCGGCCCAGATCGGCACCCCGGCCTCCTGTAGCGCGCCGATGTCCCGTTCGATGGTGCGGCTGCTCACCTCGAAACGCGCGGCCAACCAGCGGGCGCTGCGCGGCCTCGGCGACACCGCCCGCAGCTCCTCGACCAGCGCGTAGAGACGGTCCGTACGGTTCATGCCCGGCACGCTACGGCCGGGGTACGACGCCCGTCGGCGACCGCCCGCACTGCGACGCGGAGGGCCGCCACAGCAAGACGCGGACGGCCGCCACAGCAAAGCGGACAGCCGCCTCAGGCGATGCAGGCGCAGACGATCAGCGCGGCGCCGAAGTGGGTGGCGGCGCTGACCCGGGCCGCCGGGTGCGGCTCGTCCGAGCAGATGACCTCGCCGAGCTTGCCCGGGGTGAGCAGGTCGAGCACGAAGAAGGCCAACGCCATGATGGCCAGCCCGACGATGCCGAAGATCACCGTGGAGGCGAGCCCCCTGCCGAAGTCGCTGTAGCTGGTCAGGATCGCGGTGAACACGATCCCGGCGATGCCGAGCTGGTTGGCGGCCAGCAGCAACCCCGCGTTGGAGTTGCGCTGCACCCAGATCAGGTCGCGCAACCGACCGGGCGTGAGCAGGTCGACCAGCACGAAGCCAGCCGCCATGAGCCCCACGCCGACGATCCCGAACACGACGCTCTGCCAAGCACCGCTGAGCAGATCCTCCAGCACCGACTGCCTCCCGACTCTCCGCCCGGAGGGGGTACCGGCGCGGTGATCGAGACGATAGCGGCAGCGCGCAAGCGCGTCAGCCCCGCGGTTACAGCGCCAGGTAGCGCTGCCGCTGCAACCGCGTCAGCCCTCGGTTAGAGCGCCAGGTAGCGCTGCCGCTCGTACGGGGTGACCTCGCGCCGGTACTGCTCCCACTCGGCCCGCTTGTTGCGCAGGAAGAAGTCGAAGACGTGCTCGCCGAGCACCTCGGCGACCAGCTCGGAACCGGCCATCACGTCGATCGCCTCGGCGAGGTTTTCCGGCAGCGCCTCGTATCCCATGGCACGCCGCTCGGCGCTGGTCAGCGACCAGACGTCGTCCTCGGCGCCCGGCGGCAGCTCGTAGCCCTCCTCGATGCCCTTCAGGCCGGCGCCGAGCAGCACCGCGAAGGCCAGGTAGGGGTTGGCCGCCGAATCGGGTGAGCGGACCTCGACGCGGGCCGAGTTGGGCTTGCCGTACGCGGGAACGCGGACCAGCGCGGACCGGTTGAGGTGACCCCAGCAGACGTACGCGGGGCTCTCGGTGATCCGGTCCGGCAGGGCCTGCGGGAAGAGCCGCTTGTACGAGTTGACCCACTGGTTGGTGACCGCTGTGTATTCCCGGGCGTGCACCAGGAGGCCGGCGATGAACGACTTGGCCACCTTGGAGAGCTTCATCGGGTCACCGCTGTCGTGGAAGGCGTTGCGCTCCCCCTCGAACAGCGACAGGTGGGTGTGCATCCCGCTGCCCGGCTGGTCGGTGAACGGCTTCGGCATGAAGCTGGCCTGCACTCCGGTGGAGAGCGCCACCTCCTTGACGACGTGCCGGAAGGTCATGATGTTGTCGGCGGTGGTCAGCGCGTCGGCGTAGCGCAGGTCGATCTCCTGCTGGCCGGGCGCGACCTCGTGGTGGCTGAACTCCACCGAGATGCCGATGCGCTCCAGCGCCAGCACGCCCTGGCGGCGGAAGTCGCGAGCCACGGCGTGCGTGGTGTGCTCGAAGTAGCCGCCGGTGTCGACCGGGGTGGGCACCGAGCCGTCCTGCGGGCCGTTCTCCAGGAGGAAGAACTCGATCTCGGGGTGGGTGTAGAAGGTGAAGCCCTTCTCGGCGGCCTTGGACAGCGCCCGGCGCAGCACGTGCCGGGGGTCGGCCCAGGACGGACCGCCGTCGGGCAGCAGGATGTCGCAGAACATCCGGGCGCTCTCGCCGCTGACCCCGCCCTCGAACGGGAAGACCTGGAAGGTGGTCGGGTCGGGCATGGCCACCATGTCCGATTCGAAGACCCGGGCGAAGCCCTCGATCGCCGAACCGTCGAAGCCGATGCCCTCCTCGAAGGCCGCCTCCAACTCCGCCGGCGCCACCGAGACGCTCTTGAGCGTGCCCAGCACGTCGGTGAACCACAGCCGGACGAACCGGATGTCCCGCTCTTCCAGCGTGCGGAGGACGAACTCCTGCTGACGGTCCACTTCCCCAACCCCTCGCGACGCTCTGCTGTCCGCCTTGGTCGGGCTGCGCGCCCGACCTGATCGCCCAGTCTTACCGGGCCTGGTTACGCAGACGTTACGCGAACTGCCGCCCGCCGTCCCCTCGCATCCCGCCCGGCGGGCGGGGGCCCTGCCGCCGACGAGCCCGTGCCCCGCCGCACGGCGGGCGCCGTCGCCGCAGCGTGGCGGCCATCTCGTCGGAGGGTGGGGATTGTCCCGTTGAGGCTGGGGCAAGATGAGGACATGCCCACCCTGCGTCTCGCCCTGTCCCAGGTCAACCCGAGCGTCGGCGACCTCGCCGGAAACGCCGACCTGGTCCGCAGCTGGACTCGCCAGGCCGCCGATGCCGGTGCCCAGCTGGTGCTCTTCCCGGAAATGATGCTCACCGGTTACCCGGTCGAGGACCTGGTCTTCCGGCGCTCCTTCGTGGCCGCGTCCCGGGCAGCCGTGGAACGGCTCGCGGCCGACCTCGCCACGGACGGCCTCGGTGAGGTGCCGGTGGTGGTCGGCTACCTGGACGCCGACGGGCCGCCGCAGGTCAGCGGCGACGCCGAGCCGGGCCGGGGTGCCCGCAACGCCGCCGCGCTGCTGCACCGGGGGGTCGTCGCCGCCCGCTACTTCAAGCACCACCTGCCCAACTACGGGGTCTTCGACGAGGACCGCTACTTCCTCCCCGGCGACACGCTGACGGTGGTGCGGATCGGTGGCGTGGACGTCGCGCTGACCATCTGTGAGGACCTGTGGCAGGCCGGCGGCCCGTTCGCCGCCGCCCGGCAGGCCGGCGTCGGCCTCGTGGTCAACATCAACGGCTCGCCGTACGAGCTGAACAAGGACGACATCCGGCTGCCGCTGGTCCGCCGCCGGGCCGCCGAGGCGGGCGCCGCCATCGCGTACGTCAACATGATCGGCGGACAGGACGAGCTGGTCTTCGAGGGCGACTCGATGATCGTGACCGCTGACGGTGAGCTGCTCACCCGCGCCCCGCAGTTCGTCGAGCACCTGCTCGTGCACGACGTCGAACTGCCGGCCGCCACCGCCACGACGACCACGGAGGCCGTCGCGGACGGCATGCGCATCGCGCACAGCACGCTGGACGGCATTCCGGCCGCGCCGACCGGCCCGGGCGCCACCGGCGGCCTGATCGAGCCGGTGGCCGACGAGGCCGAGGTGTGGCAGGCCCTGGTGCTCGGTCTGCGCGACTACGTCAACAAGAACCGGTTCCCGTCGGTGGTGCTCGGCCTCTCCGGCGGCATCGACTCGGCGGTGGTGGCCGCGTTGGCCGTCGACGCGCTCGGACCGGACCGGGTGGTCGGGGTGTCGCTGCCCAGCCAGCACTCCTCGGAGCACTCCCGGGAGGACGCCGCCGACCTGGCCAAGCGCACCGGCCTGGACTACCGCGTCGAGCCGATCCAGCCGATGGTGGACGGCTTCCTGGCCAACCTGTCGCTGTCCGGTGTGGCAGTGGAGAACCTCCAGGCCCGGGTCCGTGGCGTGATCCTGATGGCGCTGTCGAACCAGGAGGGCCACCTGGTGCTGACCACCGGCAACAAGAGTGAGCTGGCGGTCGGCTACTCCACGCTGTACGGCGACTCGGTGGGCGGCTTCAACCCGGTCAAGGACGTCTGGAAGACCCTGATCTGGCGGCTCGCGAAGTGGCGCAACCGGGACGCGGCCCGGCGCGGCGAGACCGCCCCGATCCCGGAGAACTCGATCGGCAAGCCGCCGAGCGCCGAGCTGAGCCCGGGCCAACTGGACAGCGACAGCCTGCCCGACTACGACGTACTGGACCCGATCCTGATCGGTTACGTCGACGGTGACCTCGGCCGCGACGGGCTGGTCGAGTCGGGTCACGACCCGGCGATCGTGGACAAGGTGCTGCGGCTGGTGGATACCGCCGAGTACAAGCGTCGGCAGTCGGCACCGGGCACGAAGATCTCCATGAAGGCGTTCGGTCGGGACCGCCGTCTGCCGATCACCAACCGGTGGCGCGAGCACGGCTGACGCGTACCCCTGGGGGTGTCGGGTCGGTGGCGCGACCCGGCGCCTCCCCGCGGGGGCCGCGTGGCGCGGGCCTCGCGGTTTCGCTGTGGAGTGACATCTTGCACTGGGCCCTGCCGTCACCCCGTCTCACGGTGCGACGATCGCGACGGAACCCGGGGACCGCGCAGGCGGCCTCGAGGAAGGGAGACAGAGATGGTGGAGTCCACTCCGAACGAGGTGACCGCGCTGTACGGCGGCCCGGCCACCCGACGGGTCCGCACCCGGGACCTGATCGCCGCGAAGGAGCGCGGTGAGCGGTGGCCGATGCTGACGTCGTACGACCAGTACACGGCGTCGATCTTCGACCAGGCCGGTGTGCCGGTGCTGCTGGTCGGCGACTCGGCCGCGAACAACGTGTTCGGCTACGAGACGACTCTGCCGGTCACGGCCGACGAGTTGCTTCCGCTGGTGCGGGCCGTGGTGCGGGCGACCCGGCAGGCGCTGATCGTCGGTGACCTGCCGTTCGGCTCGTACGAGGAGGGGCCGGCGCAGGCGCTGCGCACCGCCGTCCGGTTCATGAAGGAGGGTGGCTGCCACGCGGTGAAGCTGGAGGGTGGCCGCCGCTGCGCCGAGCAGATCGCCGCGATCGTCGGCGCCGGCATTCCGGTGATGGCGCACATCGGTTTCACCCCGCAGAGCGAGCACACGCTGGGCGGCTACCGGGTGCAGGGCCGGGGCGACGCCGCCGACGAGGTGCTTGCCGACGCGCGGGCGGTCACGGAGGCGGGGGCGTTCGCTGTGGTGCTGGAGATGGTGCCCGGCGAGGTGGCCAAGCGGATCACCCACGAGCTGCCGATCCCGACGGTGGGCATCGGCGCCGGCCCGGACACCGACGCGCAGGTGCTGGTCTGGCAGGACATGGCGGGCCTGCGGACCGGAAAGACGCCCCGCTTCGTCAAGCGGTACGCGGACCTGGCCGGCGTGCTCACCGACGCCACCCGGCGTTTCGCCGACGAGGTCCGGGGCGGCGAGTTCCCGGCCGCCGAGCACACCTTCTAGGAATGCTCACGGCGTGACCCACTCGGGTTTGCCGAACACGCGGTGTCCCTGACCTCGGGACACCGCGTGTTCACGAAACCGGAGTGGATCACGCCGGCCGAGAATGACTCAGATGTCGGTGACGCGGATGCCCGCGTGTGCCTTGTAGCGCTTGTTGATCGCGATCAGGTTCGCGGTGAACGCCTCGATCTGGTGGGCGTTGCGCAACCGCCCGGCGTAGATGCCGCGCATCCCCGGGATCCGGGCGGCGAGCGCGCCGACCACGTCGACCAGCTCGCGGTCCTCGGTGCAGATCAGCACGTCCAGGTCGATCCGGTCGACCTCCGGGTCGGCCAGCAGCGGGGCGCTGACGTGGTTGAACGCCGAGCAGACCCGGGAGTCGGGCAGCAACGCTGCGGCCTGCTGCACGGCGCTGCCCTCGGCGACGGTCAGCGCGTACGGGCCCTGCTTGTCGAAGCCGAGCGGGTTGACGCAGTCGACGACGATCTTGCCGGCGAGTGGCTCGGCCAGGGCGGCGACGGTGGCGGCGTGCCCGTCCCACGGCACCGCGATGATCACCACGTCGCTGCGTCGGGCCACCTCGTCGTTGGCCGCGCCCGTGACACTGCCGGTGGCCGGCACACCGGGCAGGGCGGCGATCTCGGCTGCGGATTCGGCGGCCCGCTCAGCGTTGCGGGAGCCGATCAACACCGTCTGCCCGGCCCGCGCGAACCGGTAGGCGAGACCTCGCCCCTGGTCGCCGGTGCCACCGATGATGCCGACCGTCAGCCCGGACACGTCGGGGAGCGTGCTCGCGTCGTATGCCATGGGTTCATCCTCGCAAACCGACCGGTCCGGCAGCAGCGCGGAGCACTGTGACGATCCCCGCTGCCCCGCGCCCGCAGGGTCAGGCCAACTCAAACAGGACCGTGCGGGCTGGCGGGTCCGCGGTGACCAGCCGGACGCGGACTCGTTCGCCGAGCGGTAGGTCGCCGAGGCATCGGCTGCGCACCGGTGGGGCGTCCAGCGCGACCGTGCCGCCGGGCGGTCGGGTGCGGGCCCGACCGTTGGGCGGCGCGTCGACGTCCAGCACAGCCGCGTCGAAGGTCTCACCCACCCGGTGCTCCAGCAGCACCGCCTCGGCCAACTCGACGGCGCCCCGGGTGGCCGTCGAGGCGATCCGGTCGGTGCTGGCCATCACCTCGGGCAGCCGGGACAGCGCGGCGCGAGCCCAGTCGGGCACCGGCTGGCCCGCGTGCAGGGCCAGGCAGACCTCCGTGGCGTACCGGTCGGCCAGACGCCGCAACGGCGCCGTGACGTGGGCGTACGTAGCTGCCACGCCACCGTGCTCCGGTTGCTCCGGCACCGTCCCGTCGAAGGCGGTGTACGCGGCGCCGCGCATCAGCTCGGCCGCCTGGTCGATGAACGCGGCGGCGCGCGGCTGGGAGGCGTCCAGAGCGGCGATCACCTGACCCGGGCCCATGTCGTCCGGCCAGTGCACGCCCAGCGGCGCGGCGGCGGCCCGCAGCCGCTGCACGGCCTCCGGTTTCGGCGCGGGCATCGTCCGCAGCAACCCGACCCGGCCGGCCAGCATGATGTCGGCGGCGGCCATCCCGGTCAGAAGGGAGATCTGGGCGTTGTGCTCCTCCATCGGCACCGGCGCGCGCAGCACCAGTTGCCAGCCGTCGCCGTCGGGCTCCAGATCCTGCTCAGGCAACGGCAGGTTGATGGCGCCCCGGCGCAACCCGCGGGCCGTCAGCCGGTCACCGATCTCGGGCAACAGTGCGATCGGCTCGGGCAGCCGCCCGGCGTCGGCTGCCGCCTGCACCCCGGTGTAGTCGAGTTTGGCCCGGCTGCGAACCAGGGCACGTTCCAGCTCCACGGCCACGGTGCCGCCGTCGGCGTCCAGGTCGATGGTCCAGACCACCGCGGCCCGGTCGTCGTCGGGCAGCAGGCTGGCCGCACCCTCGCTGAGCGTGTGTGGGTGCAGCGGCACGTTCCCGTCGGGCAGGTAGATGGTCTGCCCGCGCCGCCAGGTCTCCGCCTCCAACGCGCCGCCCGCGGAGACGTGGGCGGCGACGTCGGCGATCGCGTACCGCACCCGGTAGCCGCCACCTGGACGGCGGGCGAGGTGCATCGCCTGGTCCAGGTCGCGGGAGGTGGCCGGGTCGACAGTGACGAACGGTACGTCGGTGCGGTCGACGGGCGGGCGCGGCGGCGCGCCGGCCGCCTCGTCGGCCTCACGTTGGGCGTCGGCCGGGAACTCCCCGGGCAGGCCGAGTTCGCGGCGCAGTGCGCCGAAGTCGATGCGGGGCGCGAGTACGCGTCGGATGACCACGAGTCAATCCTGACAGCGCCGCCGGTGATCCGCTTCCGGTGACCGGCCGAGATATCTCTCCCCGGGCGAGCCCGGGTCGACCTGCGCTCAGCCGGTCGCCTTCCGGGCAGCGCTGCGCGGGCTCCGGGGCGCGGTAGCCCGTGCGGCGGCAGGGCGGGCCGGTGACTTGCGGGCGGTCACCTTGCGGGCCGGGGCCTTGGCCGCGACGGTCTTCTTCGCCGGGGCCTTCTTGGCCGCCGCCTTGCGCGCGGTGGTCGACGAGGTGCCCGTCGCCTTCGCGGCCGGGGCCTTCTTCGCCGGAGCCTTGCGAGCACCGCCGCTGGGACCGGTCGACGCGGTCTTCTTCGCCGGCGCCTTCTTGGCGGCCGTCTTCGTCGCCGCCGTCCTCTTCGCCGCTGTCTTCTTGACGGCGGACGCCTTGGTCGCGGTCTTACGCGCCGGCGCCTTCGCCGCTGCGGTGGTCTTCTTCGCCGCCGAGGTGGTGGTCTTCTTCGCGGCGCCCACGGTCTTCTTCGCGGCGCTGGTGGTCTTCTTCGCCGTACCCGTGGTCTTCTTCGCCGTGCCCGTCGTCTTCTTCGCGGCTGCGGTGGTCTTGCGCGTCGCGGACGCCGGGGCCCGCTTCGCCGCGACAGTTGTCGAGCGGGTGGTGGTCTTCTTCGCGGGGGCCTTCTTGGCCGTCGTGGTGGCCTTGGTCGTGGTCTTCTTCGCGGGAGCCTTCGTGGCCGCCGTGGTGGTCTTCTTCGCCGGGGCACGTCCCGCGCCGCCGGCGGCCTTCCTCGCCGGGGCCTTCGCCGCCTTCGCACCCGCCGTGGACTTGCGGACGGGGGTGGTCCGGCTCGCGGCCGTGTTGCGCTCCGCCGCGGCGGTCTTCTTCGCGGTGGTGCGTCGGGCGGCCGGGCGGGTGGTGGCCTGCTGTGCTTCGGCCATCGTGGTTCCCTCCTTGGGGACGTGCTCTCGCGTGCGTCCTCGCGGAGCACGAAATGCCTCGGCGCGGGCCGTCCCGCGCCGCCTACTTGTTCTCCCCGGCCCAACGAGCGTCCTCGGCATCCCACGCCTCGTTCCGCTCCTGCACGCGTTGCAGGGCGTTCTCCGCGTCGGCCGCCGAGTTGTACGGGCCGAGAACGTGCTTCGCCGGACACACGTCGGCGTCCGTCTCGACCCGGTGATGCCGGGTGCACCAGTAGAACTGCCCACCACGTTCGCTGTCGCTCATGGGAATCACTGTGCACCGCGAACCGTCAGGCCGCCACCGGATCGCACAAGTCGCCGACCCTCTCCACAGTAGATATGCATGGGGCCCGTGGGGCCTGAACAGCGAAATAGGGTCAGGACGAACAGTCAGTTCCCGCAGGTGGCGGGCTGGGGCATGATCTGCGCTCGTGATCAACACGGTGACCGGCACGGGGGCGTGCCCGGAGTGTGGGGCGAAGACGGCATCGCTACGGGACGCGGTGCCCTGGTGTCCCCGCTGTGAGTGGCATCTGGACGCCTACGACCCGCAACGGCGTCGACGCGAGTTCGGTTGGAGCTGGGTCGACCGGTGGACCTACCGGATGGCGTTCCGGGCGACCGGGCGGCAGTTCACCCAGTTGGTCGGGCGGCCGTTGGGCACCAACGGATCGGGAGCCGCTCGCGCGTTGACGGCGACAGCCTCGTTGATCCTGGTCGCCGCGGTGCTCGCGCTCGCGGTCGTCGGCGGGTGGCTGATCGTGGCGTTCCCGTTTCCCAACCTGGCGATCGTGCCGGGTGTGGCGATGGTCGGCCTCGCTATCGCGTTGCGGCCCCGGTTCGGTCGACTCGACCCGGAGCTGGAGGTGCTCACCCGCGACAAGGCCCCGGAGCTGTTCGGCCTGATCGACGAGGTGGCCACCGCGATCGGGGCGCCGGTGCCGGACGTGGTGGGCGTCGACGACGCCATCAACGCGTACGCCGGCGCGGTCGGGCTGCGGCGCCGCAAGGTGCTCGGTCTCGGGCTCCCCTTGTGGGGTTCGCTTCCCGCCGGCGGTCGGGTGGCGCTGCTCGGGCACGAGCTTGGCCACTTCGTCAACGGTGACCCGCGCCGAGGCCTGCTCACCCAGCCCGCGTTCGACATGCTCGCCTCAGCCTCCGACCTGTTCCGGCCGGTGCAGACCACCGTCGGCGCGGGGCTGCTGGAGATGCTGGGCGACGCCCTGGGCCGCGCGTTCCAGTGGGTGGTGTCCCGGGTGCTTTTCGTCGCGTACCTGCTGTTGGTGACGGTGGCGTTGCGGGACAGCCAGCGTGCCGAGTACCTCGCCGACGAACTCGCCGCCCGCGCTGCCGGCACGACCGCGGCGACCGACTTCCTCGACACCCTGCTCGCCGCCGAGTCGCTGGAGCTGGCAGTACGCCGCGAGACGCGGGCGGGGCACGGCCCGGACCGGTGGCGCTCCGCCCTGGCCGAGTCCCTTGCGGCCAACACCGACCGCCTGCCGTTGCTGCGGCAACTGTCGGTGCGCGACGAGGCGTCGCTGTTCGCCTTCCATCCGCCGACCGGACTGCGCCGCCAGATGCTCGCCGGACGCACCTGGCAGGAGCCTGCTGTGGTGCTCACCCCCGGCCGGATGGAGCGGATCGACGCGGAGCTGGCCAGGGAGTACGACCGCTTCCGCCGTGCCGTCGCCTGGGCGGGCTGACCAGCGCGACGACTGGTCGTGGGGTCGCGCCTATGATCGCCGGATGGGGACACCGGACTACATCGTGGGGATGCGCAAGCACGTCGGCCACGACCTGCTCTGGCTGCCCAGCGTCAGCGCGGTGGTCCGCAACGACGCCGGTGAGCTGCTGCTGGGCCAGCGTTCCGACGACGGGCGGTGGTCGGTGATCAGCGGGTTCGTCGAGCCGGGCGAACAGCCGGCCACCGCGCTGGTCCGCGAGGTGCGGGAGGAGACGGGTCTGGACGTCGCGCCGGTGCGGATGTCCAGCGCCGTGTCGCACCCGCACACCTACCCCAACGGGGACCAGTGCGAATACCTGAACCTGGGCTTCCTCTGCCGGGTGGTGGCCGGCACCGCCCGGGTCAACGACGACGAGTCGCTGGCCGTGCGGTGGTTCGGATTGGACCAGCTGCCCGAGCTGGACAAGCATGCCCTGCTGGTCATCGCCTACGCCCTGCGCGACAACCGGTCGGCCGGTTACCTGGAGCCGGGCGTGACGTGGGACGACGTGCCCGACTGAAGGGGTTCACGCCGGGGTGGACGCGAGCACGACCGGAGCGGTCGGCGCCGACCGCGCCGCCCTGATGGTGTACGCGAGCGCGTACGGCGTGCAGGCCAGGTAGAGCATGGGTTCCGTCGGCACCCGGTTGCTGATGATTCCGAAGATCTCCCATGGAATCGTGGGTCGGGGTAGGCCGATGTTCCAGTCTGTCCAGGCGGCGAGGAGCCACAGCGGCGCGGAGATCCGGTCGATGCTCTCCACCGGCGTCGGACCGATGACCGGGCCAGCGCGATAGCCCGCCGAGATGGCGTCGACAACGGCGAGAATCATCGCGAGGTCGGCGGCGGCGAGTGCGCCGAGGACGCCCACCCACCAGGCCGCGTGGAGGCGATGCCGAACGGCGAGGCTCGCCGCGGCCCAGAGGGCCAGCGTCAGACCGGCCAACCAGAGCAGCAACCCGGGTACGAAGGTGGCCAGGTCGTCCGGGGAGATGGCCGACAGGAACACGACTGCGGCCACCCCGACGGGGAGCACCACCCCGAGCGCGATGCGTAGCGGGCCGTCGAGTGCGGTGTGCCGGGCCCAGCGCGCGGCGAACACCGCCAGCAGCAGCGCCAACCCGACGGTGAACGCCGACCAGAGCGGCCTCTGCGCCCGCTCCGACCAGCTCTCGGCCAACACGCGCTCGATCGGGTACAGGGCGTACGCACCGACGAGCACGATCCCGACGCAGGCGATCGGGGACAGCAGCAACGCGGCCGCGGTGCGGCCGATCCGACCGCGCAGCACTGTGCGGTCGACGATCGGGGCGCCGGCCCGGCTGACGGCCAGGCTCACCGCGAAGCCGAGCATCTTCGTCCGGTGACCGCTCTCGGCGAGCACGTGCAGCTCGGCGGCCCACTCGCGGCGCAGGTCGTCGCGGACGTCGGCCGGCCAGCGGCGCGCGGCCATCTCCAGCAGCAGTTCGGCGGCCCGGCGGGTCATCACGCTGGCGCTCCGGTGGGCTCGGTGCCGCCCCAGGAGGGACGAGCGTCGGGGATCGCGGCGCGCAGGTCGGCGAGAGCCTGGCGAGCCTGCGTCACCCCGACGGCGGTCAGCCGGTAGTAGCGACGGGCCGGCCGGCCGGCCGCGACGGGGTCGATCGCCTCCCAGTCGGCGTCCAGCCAGCCGGCCGCGCTCAGCCGGTGCAGCACCGGGTAGAGGGTGCCGCTGGGCAGGCCGGTCAATCGCATCAGGTCCAGCCCGTAGCGCTGCTCGTCGAGTTCGGCGAGCAGCGCCGCGAGCACCTTCGCGACCGGAATGGTCATCCGCATCCGACCACTGTATCGGAACTCTACATAGGGGTAGGTGTCCGCTCGACGGGGATCCACAGCTCGGCGTCCGCCTCGGTGCCGTCTGCGGACACCCGGACCCGGGAGATCTCCGGTCCAGGTCGGCTGCGGTACGGGTTGGACGGAAACCACTGGGTGAACACGTCACGCCACAGGTGCTGCACCGCCTGCGGGAACGCTCCGGAGGTGGTGAACACCGCCCACGTCCCGGCCTGCACCGGCAGCGCGTCCAGGTCCTCCGGTGGCAAGGCACCGGTCACCACCCCGTGCCAGTAGTCCAGCTCGGTGCCCTCCTCCCGGCTGTCGGCGAGGTTGTCGCTGACGTTGACGATCCCCGCCGGCTCCTGATCGGAGAGCGCCTCGATCCGTGCGGTCGTCTCCTTGTCGATGCTCCGGATGAACGCGACGATCGCCGGGTTCATCCCCTCGTGCACCAGCGGGACCCGTGCCTTGCGCCCCACCAGCGCGAACGCGTCCTTGCTGACGATTCGGTACTCCATGCTGCCGCTCCCTTCGACGGTGAGTCGGAAGGACATCCGGGGCTGGGCACGCAGCGCTGCCCCCGTACGCCGAGCCTCTCCGGGCCCCACGCCGTGCACGGCGTGGAACGCCCGGGCGAACGCTTCAGTGGACCCGTAGCCGTAGTGCACCGCGACGTCGAGCAACGTCCGCTCCCCCGCGAGCACGTCCGCGCCGGCGACCGTGAGCCGACGCCGCCGGATGTACTCCGACAGCGGCATCCCGGCCAGTGCGGAGAACAGCCGCCGGAAGTGGTACTCCGACGTCAGCGCGATCCGCGCCAGGTCGGCCACCTCGATCTTCTGGTCGAGGTGACGCTCGATGTGAGCCATCGCCTCGTTGAGCCGATCCAGCACCCGGGCCTCCTTCCCTTTCGAACACTGACGCTAGGTCGCGGGGTCGGTGGCCCACCCGACATCCGATGCCCGCATCGGTCGGGTGCGCCCGCACCGGTCGTCGTGTCGTAGCCTGGCGGACTTTGCTTCTCCAGGAGGTTGACGTGGCCGAGTATCCGCAGGACGTCGTGCAGCGCTTCCACGGCACCCCCGAACAGGTCGACGCCGGCCTGGTGGGCGACCCGCCGCGCACGTGGGAGTCCGTCGTCATCGAGGAGTACGACAGGGTCTGGGCGCAGCGGTTCACCGCAGTCCGGTCGTCGCTCACCGAGGCGCTGGGCGCTCTGATCATCGCGGTGGAACACGTCGGGTCCACGGCGGTGCCGGGGCTCGCTGCCAAACCCGTCATCGACATCGACCTGGTCATCGAGGACACCGCCGAGGAGTCCGGGTATCTCCCCGCCCTGGAACGGCTCGGTTACCGGCTCGTCCTGCGGGAGCCCTGGTGGCACGGGCACCGGATGCTGCTCAGCGCCGCCGAGGACGTCAACCTGCACGTCTGGCCGCAGGGTGCGCCCGAGCCGGTCCGGCACCGGCTGTTCCGCGACTGGCTGCGCTCGCATCCACATGACCGGGAGCTCTACGCCGCGACCAAACGACGCCTCGCGCAGGACACCGCGCACCGACCCCGCGACTACAGCCTGGCCAAGAACGACGTCATCGACGAGATCTATGCGCGCATCTTCGCCGCCTGAAGCTGGTCGGCGATCCGGGGCCGAGCGCGACGAGTTGGCCGGCGCGGGTGGCTCTCAGCGCGGCGACTGCTGCATGACCCAGGTGGGCACGGGCTCCGACAGGGAGCCCACCACCTCCCAGCCGGCGCGGCGGTACAGCTCGACGTTGGCCGGTTTGCTGGTTTCCAGGATCGCCGGCAGACCGTCGGCGGCGGCGCGCTCCAGCCCGGCCCGCATGACGGCGCGCCCCCAACCGCGCCCGGCGCTGTCGGGGTGGGTGCCCAGGACGCCGAGATACCAGAACGGGAACGCGGGTAGGGCTGCGTGCACGGCATCGTCGTAGCTCTGCACCCGAGCCTGCACGTCAGCGGGGTATCGAGCTGGCGTTGTGTGGCCGGCCGCCGGCTCGGCCGGTGGCTCCCAGATGGCGACCGACGCTCCCCCAGCGATCGTCCAGATCGACGACCGGTGCACCCGCTTGTCGAAGAGGTTCCCGAAGAAGGTGGCGGCGTACTCGGGATAGGTCTCATCGTCGGGAAACAGGTGCCGCAGCACGGGATCCTTGACGAACGCGGCGACCAGTGTGTCGACCACTGCTCGACGGTCCGCTGGGGTGGCGATGGTGATCTCGGGCGCTGTCACAGCAGTCGACACTATCCGGAAAAGCGCCTTGACCCTGACACCGTGGCGGACCGGAGACTGGCCCCATGGACCTCGATGACTACCGGAACCACTCCCCCTACAGCGACCCCGGTCGGCACGGCGGGCTTCTCGACGCCGTGGCGACCGACATCCCCACCGTGGCGGCGACCGCCCGCAACGTGATCGTCCACTACCGGGCCGGCGGCGTAGAGCTGCCCGACGATCGGCTGGACGAGGTGAACTGCCGCTGGGTGGACCGCATCCTGGACACGGACCAGTCCCGCTTTCCCCTGCCACTCACCGCTGAGCGCCCGGCCGTCGACCGGGTTGCCGGCTGCTGCCGGGACCACACGTTGCTCTCGGTGGCGGTGCTGCGCCAACACGGCATTCCCAGCCGTAGCCGGGTCGGGTTCGCCTCCTACTTCACGCCCGGCTGGCACCACGATCACGTGCTGCTGGAGTACTGGAACGGCGAACGATGGGTCTGGGCCGATCCGGAGATCGACCCGGCCGGCGACTGGCGGTTCGACGGCTACGACATCGACCCGACGGCAGGGCTCTTCGACTCGGCAGCGCGGGTGTGGTCGGCGTACCGGGCCGGGGCGATCGACCCCGACGTCTACGGCGTGGCCCCGGAATCGCCGATCCGCGGTGCCTGGTTCATCCACGACTACGTCATCCAGGAGCTGGCTCACCGGCAGAAGGACGAGCTGTTGCTGTGGGACAGCTTCGGCGCGATGACCGACGACCTCACCGACGCCGACCTCACGCTCGCCGACGAGATCGCCGCCCTGCTGCTCGCCGCCGACGACGGCGACGAGGGCGCGGAGAAGGCGCTCGCCGACCGGTACGCGACGGACAGCCGCCTGCGTCCCGGCGCTCAGGTGCAGAGCTTTTCGCCGGTCTTCAACACGGTGAGCACAGTCGATCTGCGCCTCAGCCGAACGTGAAGGCGTACGCCTGGGCGCCCGGCTCGCCGAACGTGATCTCCAGGGTCCGCTCCCGGACCGCGCCGGCCTGGCGGACAAGCTGGTAGAGGCGGCCGTCCTGGAGCACGCCGTTGCCGTCTTCGTCGACGTCGACGCCGTGTGACGGGCCGGGAGCCTGGCCGTCGAGGAGCACCCGGAACGGGATCGACCGTCCCGCCCCGGGGGCCAGCACGAGATGCGCGTCGCGGCCGTGGAACCGGAAGGCGATGCTGCCGCCGGCTCGATCGGCCACGACGCTCTCCGACCCGATCGTCCACTCGCCCGCCAGTGCCCACTGGTTGAGGCCCAGGCTCGCCGGCAGCTCGTAGGCGCGGCGTTCGTCGAGCGCCGGGCCGTTCGGCGACGCGAAGTGTTCGCCACGACTGAATCCGAGGTACGTCTCGGGCGTCCGCAGTTCGCCCCAGTCGGCCTCCGCCTCCGGGCCGACCCCCTTCACGGGTACGGGGGCGCGCTCGATGCCGAGCAGTTGCTGGAGAACCCGCTCGGACTGCTCGTAGCGCCCCTCACCGAAGTGCTCGTCGCGGATGACCCCGTCGGTGTCGACGAAGTACAGCGCCGGCCAGTACTGGTTGCCGAAGGCGCGCCAGATCGCGTAGTCGTTGTCGACCGCCACCGGGTAGTCGATCGATCGCGCCGCGACCGCCCGCCGCACCCCGTCGACGTCGTGCTCGAACGAGAACTCCGGCGTGTGCACCCCGATGACGACCAGCCCGTCGTCGCGGTAGGCCTGCGACCAGGCACGCACGTACGGCTCCTGGCGCAGCCAGTTGATGCAGGTCAGCGTCCAGAAGTTCACCAGGACGACGCGCCCGCGCAGGTCGGCGGGGCCGAGTGGCCCGGAGTTGAGCCACTCGGCCGCCCCGTTCAGCGGGGGCAGGTGCACGGCCATCTAGCGAAGCGACCGGAAGGCGGTGCGAAGCTCTTCAGAGAAGATCTTCGGCTGTTCCCAGGCCGCGAAGTGCCCGCCCACGTCGAGCTTGTTGTAGTAGATGAGGTTCGAGTACGCCTGCTCGGCCCAGCTCTGCGGCGCCTCGTACAGCTCGTCGGGAAAGACGCTCACGGCGACCGGAACGTTGACGCCCTTGGCGGCGAAGAACGAGAGCTTGTTCTCCGCGTACAGCCGGGCGGCGGAAATCGCGGTGTTCGTCAACCAGTAGAGCGAGATGTTGTCCAGGATGTCGTCGCGGGTGAGACCGGCCTTGGCCCCGTCGAAGACCTGCGCGATCAGGGCCAGGCTCTTCGCGTCGTGGTCGAGCAGGAAGGACGCCAGGCCGACCGGAGAGTCCGCCAGCCCGGTCAGCGTCTGCGGTCGCGTCGCCATCATGAGGGCGTACGCGACGTGCTTCCAGACGTAGTTGGCTTCCTCGGCGGCACGCATCTCATCGTCGGACAGGCCGGATGGCAGCGAGCCCATGGCGTTGTTCGCGCCGGTGGTGTCGCCCTGGAACAACAGGTCGATCTCCGGTGGGATCGCACCGGGCATGTTGGTGTGGATGCCGAGCAGTTCCGGGGGCGCCTGTAGGCCCATCTGGTCCACGATGACCGCGCCCCAGTCGCCGCCCTGCGCGACGAACCGGTTGTAGCCGAGACGCTTCATCAGCTCGGTCCAGGCGGTCGCGATCTTTTGCGGGTTCCATCCCGACGTTGTCGGCTTGCCGGAGAAGCCGTGGCCCGGCAGCGATGGGATCACCAGGTGGAAGGCGTCCGACGCGCTGCCACCGTGTGCGGTGGGGTCGGTCAACGGCTCGATGATCTTCATCTGCTCGATGATCGACCCGGGCCACCCGTGGGTGACGATCAGCGGCAGCGCGTCCTCGTGCTTCGAGCGCACGTGGATGAAGTGGATGTCGACGCCGTCGATGGTGGTCATGAACTGCGGCACAGAGTTCATTCGTGCCTCGACCTTGCGCCAGTCGTACTCCTTCTCCCAATAGCGGGCGACGGCCTGAATCGTCGCGAGTGGCACGCCCTGCGACTGGTCGTCAACCGTTTCCTTGTCCGGCCAGCGGGTGGCCGCGATGCGCCGTTTCAGGTCGTCCAGGTCCGCCTGGGGAATGTCGACCGAGAACGGCCGGATCTCCGTGGTGCCGGGGCGAGTCTTGGTTTTGACAGCCATGCGTGTTCCTCTCCGTCTAGGTTTGCGCCTCGTGAGGGGAATCATGGGGTGAAGGCACTGCCCGGACCTGTGTGCCAATTCGAGATGGGCACGCCGCCGCCATATCTCGGAGCCTAGAACGCCGCGCCCCGGGCTCGTGGCGATACGAGCAGTCCCTCACTGGTCCTGCCCGGGGGCGGCTACCGCGTGCTCGGCGGCTCGGCTGACCTGCTCCCAGCCCGCCCAGGTGTCCATCCGCCGACGGGAGACGTCGAACGCCAGGTCGTACACCATGCTCCCGAGCAGGAGCCGCAGCGGCGGGTCGTCGCTGTCGACCAGGCGCAGCAACGCCTCGGCGGCCAGTCGGGGCTCGCTGTCGATCGAACCCTCCGCCCACTGTCGTTCCAGTTCGGCGCGCAGCGGCGCGTACGCCTCCATTGGGCTGGTGGCGCTCAAACTGGTGTAAAGGTCGGTCCAGTAACCGCCCGGCTGCACGATGCTGAGCTTGATGTCGAAGGCCGCCGCCTCCATTGCCAACGCCTCACTCATGCCTTCCAGGGCGAATTTGCTCGCGCTGTACATGCCGGTGCTCGGAAAACCACCCAACGCGGCGATGCTGGACACCTGCACGATGTGGCCGGACCGTTGGGCGCGCAGATGCGGCAGCACCGCCTGACTGACCCACAGCGCGCCGAACAGGTTGACCTCGAACTGGGCTCGCGCCTCCGCCTCGGTGAACTCTTCGACCATTCCCATGGACAGGGTCCCGGCGTTGTTGACGACGATGTCGAGCCGTCCGAAGTGCTCGACCGCGGTGGCCACGGCGGCGAATACCGCAGCCCGGTCGGTCACGTCGAGGGTCAGCGTCAGCAGTCGGTCGCCGTGGCGCTCGTCGAAGTCGTCCCGGGTGATGGTCCGGGCGGCGGCGACCACCCGGTCCCCACGGTCGAGCGCGGCGTCGGTGAAGGCGCGGCCCAGGCCGCGGCTGGCGCCGGTGATGAACCAGGTGCGCATGTCGGAACTCCATCCCCTTAGCGAGACGAGACGGTCCGTCTCGTCATGGAGGAGAGATTAGGCCGCGCCCGCCCCGGCCGTCAAGACGAGACGGTTCGTCTCGTCACTGATATCGTGGGTCCATGACCCCCAACACGGCCCGCCGGAGAGAGACCTCCCGACGCGCCATCCTGACCGCGGCCTTCGACCTGCTCCAGGAGATCGGGTACGCGAAGGTCAGCATCGAGGGCATCGCCGCGCGCGCCGGCGTCGGCAAACAGACCATCTACCGCTGGTGGCCGTCCAAGGGCGCGGTCATCTTCGACGCGTTCCTCATGCTCAGCGAGGCCACCGAGGGCGGGCCGCCGACCCTGCCGGACACCGGCGACCTGACCGCCGACCTCACAGTGGTGCTTCGCGCCACGGTCGAGGAGATGAACGATCCCCGGTACGAGCAACCGATGCGCGCCCTGGCCACCGAGATCGCGCTCGACCCCGAGCTGGCGGCGGCCTACGCCGAACGCCTGGACGGGCCGCTGAAGGAGGCCAAGCGGCAGCGCCTACGCAGCGCCCAGCAGGCCGGGCAACTCGCCGACGACATCGACCTCGACGTGGCGGTGGACCTGATCTGGGGACCGTTGTTCAGCCGATGGCTGCAACGCAGCGGACCGCTCACCGCCGAGTACGCCGACCTCGTCGTCACCACCGCCCTCGACGGGTTGCGCCCCCGCCGGCCGGCTTGATCCACTCGACTTCCGTGAAACCGGCCCATCCCCGGCGCCAGCAACCCCGCCTTCCTTGAAACCGAGTGGGCGCTCCCTGAACGGACTGCTACCCCACCGGTGCGGCGAGTGACAGTTTGCTCGACGCTTTTGCGCTGCCGCAGCACGCTGCGGCAACATCAGGCGCCGTGACGGCACCAGGCTCGGCCCCCTTCAACGACACCCCGGTCGGCACACTCCGGTCGCGTCGGCGGGTCAGACACTGGTTGGCCGGCGCCGGGGTCACCGCCCTGGCCGCCGTACTCGGCATCACCCTCGCCGTACGCGGTGGTGCCACCCCGGCCTGTGCCGCACCACCGACCGGAAACACCGTCCACAAGGCCAAGGCCAGCTTCTACGACGCCGGCCGCTCTGGCGGCAACTGCTCCTTCCCCGGCCCACCCGCGGACCGGCTCTACGTGGCCCTCGGCTCGTCGGCGTACTCCGGGTCCGCGGCTTGCGGCAGCTATTTGGACGTGACCGGCCCGAAGGGCACCGTCCGCGTCATGGTCATGGACCAGTGCGGCGGGTGCGGGACCGGCAAGATCGACCTCTCCGACGAGGCGTACGCCAAGATTGCCGACCGGGCGCAGGGCATCGAGCAGGTGACGTACCGGGCGGTGGTGAACCCGCCGCTCGACGGAGGCCTCACCTTCCGGATGAAGGGCGGCGCCTCGCGGTACTGGTTCGCGGTGCAGGTCGGCAACCACGGCAACCCACTCCGCTCGGTCGAGGCACAGGGACCGGGCGCCGGCTTCCGCAAGGCGGCTCGCCAGAGCGACAACTTCTGGACCGTCGAGGGCGGGATCGGCCCCGGGCCCTACAGCATCAGGGTCACCGACGTGTACGGACGCCAGGCGACCGCCACCGCCATCCGGCTGGTCACGAAGCAGGTCCAACGCAGCACGGCCACGCTCGCCGCTCCCACGCCCACGCCCACGCCCAGCAGTTCGCCCTCGGCCCCGCCGTCCCCCAGCATCGCGCCCTCGCCGAGCACGTCCGAATCGGTCGCACCAACGGCGACCATCGAAGCGCTCGCCGGTGCCGCTCCGCTCAACGCCCCTCGCTGCTGACCTCCCACCGACGGCGGCTCAGGAGGTGTCGGCACGGTCGTTCCTCTCCACCATTTCGGTGAAGGGCAGAGGGCAGCAGGTGCTTTCGGCGCAGGCGACCAGGTCGTCACAACCGGCCGAGATGGCGTCCCGCAGGGTGTCGCGGATGACGGTGAGGTCCGTCAGCCTCTGCTCGACCTCGATGAGCTTCTCCCTGGCACGCGCCTGGAGGCCGGCGTCGGTTCGACCCCTGTGCTGGTGTCGGCCGGCGTCGAGCAGGTCGGCAACCTCGTTGAGGGTGAAGCCCAGGCGTTGCGCGGTCTTGATGACTCTCAGCAGGGTGACCGTCTCGGCCGGGTAGAGCCGGTGCCCGCCCGGCGACCGCTGCGGCGAGTCCAGCAGGCCCCGGCGCTCGTAGTAGCGCAGCGTCTGCTGGTTGACCCCTGCCGCGTCGGCCAGTTGACCGCTGCGCAGGCCAGACTCGGTCACCTCTGATCTCGCAGGGACACGGCCCGCGCGGCGAGGGCGTCGAGCACGTCGACGTGGGCTGCCGGCACCCGGACGTCCAGCGAGAGCGAGTCGGGGCCTGGCCGGGAGAGGCCGAACGTGAAGAACGAGCAGCAGGACGACTCACGGGCCGTCAGGTCCCGCGCCATCTCCTCGACCTGCGCACCACCATCGAGCCGCAACCGCAGGTGCTGCGCCGACATGCGGTCGAGGCCCCGCACCGCATCGGTGAAGAACTGGTCAAACTCGGCAAGCCGCAGCGGCTGTTCAGCCGTCGGAAGGGTGCAGGCCTCCGGCACCCAGGCGTCGTCCGTCGTGATGTGGCGATCACTCATACCGTCGACGGTAAGCCTGTACCCAGTATCAGATGCAAGCCCGACGCTGGAGACCCCCCGGCAGCCTCCGTGTCGTTACCGCGCTCCGCGGATCGCTCGCGCTGCGATCGTGAGTAGTGCGTCGAGGAGCCCCCACGTCCGGTACAGCGCGTACAGGATCCACACGCCGAACAGGCCGGCAGCGGTGAGGATCAGGGCGGGCCCTACAACGGCAGAGTTCTCGACCGCCCAACCGCCCCCGATCGCCACGGTGCCCACGACGCCGAACAGCACAACAGCGCGCCCCACCCCCTTCACCGCGTGCCAGAGGGCAATCACGTACGCGGAGGCGGGCACGGCTTTTGGTGAGGGCGTGGTGGGCAACGCCTCGGGTGCGTGCATCGCCAGTTCCTGGAGTTGCTGCCCAGCGGCGCGATCCCGTTCGTACGGGGAGACACGCAGGACCGCCTCCAACGCGCGGAGGTCTTCCCTGCTGCGTAGCCGTCCAGTGCGCGGATCGCTGAGCAGCAGGTCGACTGTCGGACGCCCCTTGTGTCCTGGCTGGGTGAGCAGCCAAGCCTTGCCGTAGCCCTTCACGGAGCCCGGTCGCAGAATGTCGACGGTTCCGGAATGCAGGCTCGTCGGGTGAGTCGGGGTGTCAACGCCGGTCACGAGGTCCGTCCCATTGATCATCGCTGCCCCGTCCACCAGGTTCCGGCAACCGCCGAAGACGCGCCAGATCTTGAAGGCGGCGGCGGCGATCCCCGCCACGGACGCGACCAGCACGATGCCGCCAAGCAGTTCGTTGCGCTGCGTCGCCAGGCCGATGAACAGCAAGGAAGGGACAAGGACGAGCAGGTACCAGCCAGCGAACAGCAGGGCCTTGCGCCAATCCAGCCACCGTGTCAACCGGGCATGGTCAGGCTCGTCAGGAAAACGCCGCAGCGGGATCGCGCCGGCTGGCAGCGTCAGCTGTCGGCAGAGGTTGTGGAAGCGGTGACCGGCCAGCGCGGCCAAGTCCCGCAGGAGCAGTTCCTCTCCGTAGTCCACCTCGCTCAGCTGGAACAGTTCCACGGCAGCCTGTCCGCCCACTGCACTCTCCTCGGAGAGCGGAACTCCCAGGCTCACCCCGGCCGCAGGCACCAGGAGCAGCCGAGGAGCCGCGGTGATCCCCCGACGGGCCGTTGCGGGGGCGTCGGCGAGCAGGACCGTCGCGACCTCGTCCCAACGCACGTAGCGGTTGAGCTTCGGTGTCCGAACCGACCAGCCTTGCGCGTCGACTTCGACGCGGAACGGCATCACCGCGTGCCGCACCAGCGGGCCACCGATCGCCAGGCCGAACAGCACAACCACCCAGCAGTAGAGCAGGCCGAACCAGCCGAGATCTTCCGTCACCGTTGTATAGGCGACCGAGGCCGCTCCGCCAAGCAGCAGCATCCCGAACAGGAAGGCGACCAGGCGGTCGATGTACGGGCGCCGCAGTTTCACCTGATCATCATCCGACCCGGTGTCAAAGCGCCCTATCGCGTCAGCACGGGCCCTCAGGCTCGACCGGACCGGCGAGACCGGTCGCGCCAGGGACATCCACCCGAGGAACCGCGCGTGCATCGCCGGCAGATTAGAACGCAGACCCAGACCGTGTACGTCGTCGATCGGAGCGGCTCGCGGAGCCCCTCATCGGCCGACGGCTCCCTTCGGGTAGTGGCGGCGCAGGTTGGCGGCGAGGACGCGGTCGAGCGTGCGGTCGGAGAGCATCGGGCCCAGGCGCATGATCAGGGCGGCATCCCGTCCGGCGGTGTAGCGGGTGCGCGGTCGACGCGTCGTCACAGCCCGCGCGATGACCCGGGCGGCGGCGTCGGCGGTCAGCCCTGAAGCAGTGCCCGAGGTCATCAACTTGTTGTTCGCCTGGACGAGGCTGCCGTAGCGCTCGTCCTGCTCCGGCGTCATCTGGGCAGCCAGGTGGTTCGCCGTCTCGACCCCGCGGGCAGCCATCTCCGTGCGGACGCCGCCGGGCTCGACCACCACCACCTGTACGCCAAACGGAGCGACCTCCCGGCGGAGCGAGTCGCTGACCGCCTCCAGGGCGAACTTGGCGCCGGCGTACGCGCCGTATGTGGCCATGGCGAACTTGCCGCCCACCGAGCTGATGTTGATTACACGACCCTTGCTGCGTAGCAGCGCGGGTAGGAGCGCTTGAGTGACAGCAATGTGGCCGAACAGGTTGACTTCGAACGCCCGCCGCCACTCCGTCATCTGCAGGACTTCGACTGGAGCGTTCACCTGAACGCCGGCGTTGTTGACGAGCGCGTGCAGTGCACGGGGGTCATCGGCGACCCGCGCGGCGAGTGCCTCCACGTGCTCGGACTTGGTGATGTCGAGGATGACCGGCTCGATGCCTGTCGATCGGATGACGTCGGCGTCACGGTCGCGTCGCACGCCGGCCAGGACGTGAAATCCCTGGCGAGCCAGCTCGCGGGCGGCTGATGCGCCCACGCCCGTGGACGCTCCAGTCACGACGACCAGCCTTTGAATTTCAGATGACGTTGTCATCTTAGCTACCCTACTGTTTCAGATGACACTGTCAACCCTATGATGGACGTCATGACCACCCGTGCGGAGTCCGCCGCCGCCACCCGTCGCGCTCTGCTCGACGCGGCCGCCGACCTCCTCGACCTCGGCGGCCCCGACGCGGTCACCTTGCGCGAGGTGGGCGCGCGGGCAGGCGTGACCCGGGGAGCGCCGTACCGGCACTTCACGGGCAAAGACAGCCTGCTGACCGTCGTCGCGGCCGAAAGCTGGGAACGGATCGGCGACCAGGTGCACGCCCTTCGGACCGACCCGGCCCTGCCTGCCTCGGAGAAGCTGCGCGGCGCTCTCCGCACCCTCATCGACGTCGGCCGGGAGCAGCCGCACCTGTACCAGGTGTTGTTCAGGCGACGCGCAAACCTTCCTGGGCAACTCGGTGACGGGATGGATCGCATCCGGCGTCAGCTATGCGGGCCGGAAGGCGACCCGGCGGTGGCCGACCGCGCGGCCGAACGCTTCCAGGGCGAGTTCCTGAACATCGTCGCCGACCTCGTGGGAGAGCGAAACGCACGGCGCCATGGCGCCCTGCTGCTGACCAGCGCCCACGGCATCGCGAGCATGGAGATCAGCGGCTACCTCGACACAGGCAAGTGGCACACCACCGCCGACGAACTCGTCGACACCCTCGTCCGCATAGTCACGGACGCCGGCGAAATGCCATAGCCACGCCCCCGCCCCTCGACGGCAGACGCCCCAAGCGGATCCGCGGCGAGCGACCCCCTTGTTGAAAGCCATCATGGACTTCAGTAACGCCC
The DNA here is from genome assembly GCF_018070425.1 of Micromonospora sp. C81. Taxonomy (NCBI): domain Bacteria; kingdom Bacillati; phylum Actinomycetota; class Actinomycetes; order Micromonosporales; family Micromonosporaceae; genus Micromonospora; species Micromonospora sp. C81. Next base: position 74,550 of record NZ_JAGPXS010000021.1, on the reverse strand, counting down.
GGTGGCGTAGGTCCACCCGCAGCGGCGCGAGCGGCGGGAACTGCGTCGAGGTGGCAAGCAATCTGCCCGGTGTCGTGGCCGTCCGCGACTCGAAGCCCGCTTCACAGGGAGTGCGGCCGACGGGATGCCGGTCAGTGGCGACGGACTGGTTGACTGCGAGACGTGACAAAAAAGGTGACGGCGCGTCGCGTGACCCTCGCCATTGGTGCCGCTCTGATCGCCGTCGGGTTCACCGTCGTCATCGGGGCCATCTTCGTTGCCCCTTTTGGGATCTTCGTTGGCCAAATGATCGTCCTTGCAGGCGGCCGGGTCCTAGGAAGCGTCCTTCTGCCGGGACGCACCTCCGTCGGGCCAGGTGGCACAGCTCCGCGCGCCGAGGACGAGTGATCCCCGAGTATTCCGATGGACGGCCGTTGCGATGAAATCAACGCAGAGGCCCTCTCATGGCAACTCGGTGCCAAACTGCCTGGATGACCGAACGCCTTGCGCCTGTGCTCCGACCACGGACGCCAACGCCGCCGCGACCTGGTACGCGCGCCTTGGTCTCGTGAAGCAGTGATCGGTTCGCCTCGGACTTGCCGCTCTATGTGAGCATTACCCGCGGCGAAGTTGAGATCCATCTGTCGGAAAGAATCATCAACGGCGGGCGCGTCAGTTAATGGCAGCCATCTTAATTATGCTGCTTGTCAGTCTCGCAATCCTGCTCTCCTCAGTTCTCAGAATTCTGAAATCACCGAGAGTGCACGGGTCGTCCTGTTCGGCGCGGCAGGAGCAATCATGCTTCTTGCCATGCTGGTAATAGTTCAGGTAGTGCGCTTGAGAAGAACACAGACGACAAGGAATCCTCCAATTCCTGAGGCTCATCTGAAAGCGGTTACTGCAGCTTTTAGATTGAGCTTTACGTCCATTGCCACTGCTGGGTACCTGGCTGCCCAGGGGCGGGAGGACGCCCGGCACGATATTCGACAAGACGGCGAATTTTCCTCGGTCGTGGTTTACAGCAAAGAGGACTTGAGCATTAGTCATCGGGATGTTCTGAATGTGGGACCGCTCCAGGAGTACTACAAATGCAAGTACGAGGGAATGATCCTACTCGCGATGTCTGAAAACCAAATATTCCTCGCGGTACGCCCTGCAACATCTAGTGCTAGGCCGAAATTTACCCTTTTTTCGTTCGGAACAATGATGAGCTGCGATTGAATATCGCACAATAACCCAACCGGCGTTCCCGGACGTCACAAGATCCGGAACATGCACGGAATGATCAAGCATCGATCGGGGGTCGGCGGGCATGCCAGTTGTCTAGCCCCGTGTCTAGTCCCGCCATACGCATGGCAGATCCGTCCCAGCTCATGCTTTTACGCCTTGCCTAGTCCTCAGCGGCGCCGTCTAGTTGAACCCTGACTCGTGGCTGGCGTGCCGGGGCTTCGCCGCAATCGCCGCTCAACTCCCACACCCCTGCCCGCCGTGCCCGGTGGCCGGACAAGATGTATCGATGTGGCCGTAGTCGATTTCGCCGGCACGTCGACGGCTGGCCGAAGGGAGGACCTGCGAAGGAACACGGCCGCGTCGCTCTCCACCACAAGCGTGCCCCTGTGGTAGCAGCGAGCCTCGCCAGGCTCCGGCCGGCTGTAGTCGGGGTGGGACGGTGCCAGGACCACGTCGAGCGCAAGGGTCAGCCGGTTCAGCGCGGAGACCACGCTCAGGACCAAGGAGTCCTCTAGTTCGACGTTTGCGAGGCTCGCGACGACGAGGTGATAGGGAGAGCTGCACTCATGCGCCGCGGCCATGAGTCCCAGGGTGCCGCACTCGGCGAACCATCCGGCCCGCTGCCCGGCCAAGATCGCCGCGCTGATCATGTAAAGCATGTGGTGAGACGCAGGTGTGAAGCATCAGCCGGGGCCGGCCCCTCGTCGGTTGAGATCGCAAGCTGCCTGATGCCGCTGTGCCCAACTTCTGACAGTCCGAACGTGGCAGGAGCCTGCCATAATCGAGGGCTGTCGACGCGATGTGAGGAGCGTAATGAGTGGAGTTGAGCTGATCATCGGAGCGCTAGCCGCAGGCTCAGCCGCAGGCATAACGAATGCCGCGACTGATGGGGTTCGTGAATCCTTGGCCGCCCTGAAGAACTTGCTGGCCCGCCGTTTCGCCGATCGAGGTAGGGCACGGTCCAGCCTCAGCGCCCAAGAGACCAGTCGCAGTGCATGGAGGTCTCGTCTCGGTGACGACCTTGCCGAGTCTGGTGCGGCGGATGACGAACAAGTTCTCGCGGCAGCTCGCCATCTACTCGACCTGCTGCGTGGCGACGAACCCACGAGGTACCAGGTTAACCTCCAGACAGCAAGAGGCATTCAGATCGGCAGCGGCAACACGCAACACAATTCTTTCTCATGACCGACCGATCAATGGAGGGCTCGCACAACCCTCCTCCCGAATCACGGTCGAATGGGTTAAATGTGGACGCGGCCTTCGCCAAGGGCGCACAGATTGGCGAGAAAAATAATCAGTACAACTACTTTGGGTGGCATCCCGCAGAAACGCCAGGCGATTCCTCGGACGAGTCAAACGAACCTCCCGGCACCGAGTCGAAGCTTGGACTCGGTGGCCTAGCTCTTGTAGCCCTGCTCGTGGCGCTGGGCTGTTGGCACCTAATTAGCGGATCCTCTGAGCCAAAATCATCCTTTCCAGGCGAGAACGGTCAGCGACCAGCAGGATCGAGCGATCAAGCGATTCGCACGGCCACGCTGACGGCCTTGGACGCCTGCGCGAAGGTCAACGCACTAAAGCCTTTACACTGTCCACAAGCAGTTGATGACCTTTACGCTGATGATGCAGAACAAGTGACTTGGCGAATACATGGCGACCCAGGCGATGGCTCCAAGGTGGTTTTTAACGGCGAAGAAGGCCGCTTCCACATGATAGGCACCGCCGTCATGTCCGTGTCTTATCGCGACACATCCGGACAGCGTCTAAGAGTTCGAGTGGTCCACTACTGGTCACGGGTTGAGTGGATCGACAACCTGCCCAGGGTGGCGGAGCTCCGAGCATACGATGACACACCGCGCCCCAATACCGACAAACAGAACTGGAGCGTCGCAGACTCCATCGTATTACCACCCGTGGAGGCGGCTTTCCGGAAGTGCATGGCAGTAAAGTTCTCCCCACCGCCGCCCGAATGCCCAACAAGTAACACCGCCCCAAGGGCTAAGAAAGCTCAGTGGAAGCTAAACGGCAACCCTTTGCTGAACGCTCGCGCGAATTTCGATGCAAGTTCGGGCTTAATTCATGTGAAGGGAAACTATTCCGCGTCAGTGTCACACGAAGTCTGGCTGTCAGGCATGACCTCGCAAACCGAGAGCGGGGCCTATGATGCGGCTGTTTCTATAGACAACGGGAAGGCCACAGTAATAAGAATTCAGCGGGACTAAGGGCCGCAATTAAACGCCCCCTGAAGCGTCAAAGCTGGGGCAAACTAGACCCACCGTCAGATCGCCTGAGATGCTCTCACCTTAAATCAGCAAGGGTGTCGATGCCGGCTAGGCGTACTGCGGTTACCAAGATCGTGACGGGACAACTGTCTAGCCCCACGCTGCTGCCGAATTCTTCCGTTCTGGATCAAGGCACCGCGCTCCGCGCGGTGCGGGGCGGCAAGCCCGGCCGGCGGCAAGCCGCCCCGGTCGCCTTCGGCACCGGGGCGGTGAGCCACCGACAGCCGCCGGGACACCGCCCCACCAGTCAGAGGGACCAGGTCCAGCGAGGCCGTGACGGAAGCCGACGGGGCGGCCTGATCGGGTGGACAGGGCTTCCGGCTGCCGCGCCAGTCCAACCCCGGGCCTGCCTTGCCACCGGGTCACCGGGTCAAGGCACCAGCTTCACCGCCAAGGCGTGCCGGCACGCACGACAACCGGCGGCACCGCTCAGCCCACCAAGGCACCGAATGGCCCTCAGGACGAGACGACCATGCCGGGGCGAGTTCGGGGGTCTACTAAGCTTCCGCTCAGGCCGTCTCTAGGCCGTCTCAGGCCGCGGCCAGGCCGTCAAACGCCACCCAACGATGACCAAGGTCAACCAACGGCACCAGATATACGGCCAGCTCAGAGCCTTGATCACGACTCTGAGCTGGGGTACGACGGACGAGTCGACCTGTACGCCGGATTCTGTGCGCGGCGCGTACCCCGAAGGGTTTGCGCCGGCGGCGGCCATCCATCTCGGCCTGCCGTTGCCGGCAGGCTCCAGCGGCCTACCCGCAGACATCGGGCGGGCAGCCCTCAAGCGTCTGCGCCGGGTCGCCAGCTTGCGGTGACGGCCCTTGCTTGGCCTTGCTCCGGGTGGGGTTTACCTAGCCACCCCGGTCACCCGGGGTGCTGGTGGGCTCTTACCCCACCGTTTCACCCTTACCGTCCCCGTTGGGGTCGGCGGTCTGTTTTCTGTGGCACTGTCCCGCGGGTCGCCCCGGGTTGCCGTTAACAACCACCCTGCCCTGTGGAGTCCGGACGTTCCTCGGCGGCGGGCCTGAGCCCGCCGACGCGACCGCCCGGTCGACTCGTCCGTCGCTCTCTCATCCTAACGACGTGCCAGCTCCCGGTATTGCCGCCCCACCTGGGCAAGATCGCGCAGCTCAAGCGCGGTGGTCCGGCGAATCCGGCCTACGAGGCGGGGACTAGCCTCGTGGGGCTATGGATCTCTCCCACGCCGCGCTGCTGCTCGCCGCCGGTCTCGCCGCTGGCACGGTCAACGCGGTGGCCGGTGGTGGCTCCCTGATCACCTTCCCGGCGATGATCGCGGTCGGGTTGCCCCCGGTGCCAGCGAACGTCAGCAACTCGGTGGCCGTGTTCCCCGGGTATCTGGCCAGCGTGGCGGGTAGCCGGCAGGATCTGCCGCGTCCCCGCGCGTTGGCCACTCTGGTTCCCACCACGATCGTCGGCACGATCCTCGGGGCGCTGTTGCTGCTGGCCACGCCGGCCCGCGCGTTCGAGCTGGTCGTACCGTTTCTGGTCCTCGGCGCGACAGCGGTCCTGGCCTTCCAGGATCCGTTGCGCCGGCTGGTCGGTCACCCCCGGGACATGTCACCCCGCCAGCGGACGGTCGCGGTGCAGACGATGGTCGGGCTCGGTGCCGTGTACGGCGGGTATTTCGGTGCGGCGCTCGGGGTGATGCTGGTCGCCGGCCTGGCCCTGGTGTTGGACGCGACCCTGGCGCGGGTGAGCGCGATCAAGAATCTGCTTTCCGCGGTGGTGGGGTTCACGACGCTGGTGGTGTTCGCCCTGTTCGGCCCGGTGAACTGGGCGGCCGTCGCGGTGGTCGCGCCAGCCACGTTGATCGGGGGGTACGCGGGTGCCCGACTGGTCCGCCGGCTGCCGCCGGTGCTGCTGAAGACGCTGATCGTGGTGTTCGGTACGACGATCGGCCTCTACCTGCTCTGGCGCGCGTTGAGCTGACGCCAGGAGCCGCGCAACTTCAGGGAAACTGCTGCCTCAGCGCGCGTCGAGGCAGCAGTTTCCCCGAAAGTGCGGGTCTTGAAGCAGGTCAGCCCACCGGCTCCTCGGCAGTCTTCTCGGTGTCGGCGGCGGCTCGGTTCCAGCGGGACCAGAGGACACGCTCTCCGTAGCCGGCGGCCATCAGGTGCGCGAAGGCCAGGTAGACCAGCACGCCGACGGCGAGCACCCCGAAGCCGACCCAGAACGGCAGCGACAGCGAGTGCTCGGCGAGCTTGCCGGAGATGATCGGCGCTGGCGCGGCGGCGCCCCAGCGGACCAGGTTGAACGCGCCGGTGGCGACGCGGCGGTCGCTGGAGCCGAGGCCGAGCGCCAGGTCGGTGAGGTTGGCGTTGGCCAGGCCCATGCAGAGTCCGGCGAGCACCAGCACCACGAGCGCTTCGGCGGTGCTGCTGGAGGTGGCGAAGAGGACCATGCACACCAGCAGCCCGGCGATGGCCACGCCGACGGTCTGCACGGCGCCGATCCGGTGGGCCAGCCGGTGGCCAATCACCATGATGCCGGCGGCCAGACCGAGCCCCCAGCCGGTGAAGGCGAGCCCCAGCGGGATGACGTCCAGGCCGAGGAAGAGCGGCGTGTAGCCGAGCACCACGAAGAACACGAAGTTGTACGCGCCGGTCACCACGCAGAGGGCGATGAACGCCGGCCGGCGGTAGGTGGCGAAGATCTGGCCGACGCGTACCGGTGCCTGGCGGTTGGTGGGTTCGCGCAGCTTGCGGGAGGCCACGCCGAGGGCGAGGACCATGAAGACGCCGCAGACGAAGAACGGCAGCCGCCAGCTGATCTCACCGAGCAGGCCGCCGATCAGCGGGCCGACGGCGAAGCCCATGCCCAGGGCGGTCTCGAAGAGGCCGACCACCCATTCCCGGTCGACGGCCAGGTTGACCAGCACCACCATGGCGGTGGCGAAGAACATCGCGTTGCCCAGGCCCCAGACACCGCGCAGCACGGAGAGCTGCACGATGTTGTCGCTGAACGAGGCGAGGATCGCGGCGAGGCCGACCACGGAGACGCCGGTGATGAGCACCGGTTTGAAGCCGAAGCGGCCGCTGGCCAGGGTCGCCGGGATCATGCCCAGGGCCATGACCGCGATGTACGCGGTGAACAGCAGCTCGACCTGCCAGGCGGTGACGCCGATCGCCTCGCCGATGGCGGGCAGGATCGGGTCGACGACGGCGATGCCGGCGATGGCGAGGAAGGCCACCAGCGTGGTGGCGTAGATGGCACTGCGGTTCGGTTCGGAACGCCGATCCACTCCGACTCCTCAGATAGCTGTATGGTACAGGTACTTATCCTGTATCATACAGCTATGAGTGACGACGACGAGATCACCCTCGGCCGCATCGAGACCGAGGTTGCCCTGCTGATGCGCTTCGGCGAGGCGACCCGGCGGGCCACCGGCACCGCCGAGCACCGGGTGCTCGACCGGGCGGCGTACGTGATCCTGCGTCACCTGGACACCGCCGGCCCGCAGAACGTCTCCGCGCTCGCCGCCCGGCTCAACCTGGACGGCTCGACCGTCACCCGGCAGGTGTCCGCGCTGCAACGCGATGGCCTGATCGTGCGCGCCCCCGACCCGACGGACGGCCGCGGCACGGTCATCTCCCCCACCCCGGCCGGGCTACAACGGATGGCCGCCGTGCAGAACGCCCGCACCCGGCTCTACGGCGACATGCTGGCCGACTGGAGCGCCGAGGACCGCACCTCCCTGGCGACCCTGCTGGGCCGTCTCAACCAGGCCCTGGTCTCCCGCAGCCGCCCCCGCTAACCCCAACCCCACCCCACCTCGGTCGATCATGGAGTTGTGGTGGGGGACGATCGGTGTGAATCACCATCGTCCGGGCACCACAACTCCATGATCGACACGGGGAAGGCGCCCCGGGCCTAGGCGACCGGCTCCCGGGCGGAGTCGGCGTCGCGGTCGGCGCCGGGGGTGACGCGGGGGTCGCCCTCGTCGGCGAAGTAGTCGTCCGGCTCGGTGCCGTCGACTCCCTCGTCCACCTTCGCGGCCCGCAGCGCCAGCGTCACCAGTGCCGCGACGGCAAGGTTGACAGCCACCGCCACGATGCCGACGTAGATCGTCCTGGTGGTGTCGAACCCGAACTCCGACAGCGGGAACGCCGAGCCACCGAAGTGCTTCCGGGTCGGGCTGGCCACCTGGTAGAGCATCCACATGCCCAACCCCATGCCGACCGCCCAGCCGACGATCAGGCCGGTGCGGTGGAACCAGCGGGTGTAGAGACCCAGCGCCACCGCCGGCAGCGTCTGAAGGATGATCACGCCACCGATCAGCTGAAGGTCGATGGAGAACTGCGGGTCGAGGAAGACGATGCAGGCCACCGCACCGACCTTCACCACCAGCGAGGTGATCTTCGAGACGTTGGCCTCCTGGGCCGGGGAGGCGTCCCGCTTCAGGTACTCCTTGTAGATGTTGCGGGTGAACAGGTTCGCCGCCGCGATCGACATGATCGCCGCGGGCACCAGCGCCCCGATGCCGATCGCCGCGTACGCGACACCGGCGAACCAGTCCGGGAACTGCTGGTCGAACAGCAGCGGCACGACGGTGTTGCTGTCGACCGTGCCCTCCTTCGAGCCGGGCAACGGCTTCACCCCGGCCGCGATGGCCATGTAGCCGAGCAGCGCGATCAGCCCGAGCAGCAGGCTGTACGCCGGCAGCGCCGACATGTTCCGCTTGATCACGTCGCGGTTCCGGCTGGCCAGCACACCGGTGATGCTGTGCGGATAGAGGAAGAGCGCCAACGCCGAACCGAGCGCCAACGTCACGTACTGAAGCTGGTTGTTGCCGTTGAGCAGGATGCCGTCGTTCGGATTGGGCGAGGCGTCGAACTTCGCGTCCGCGGCGGCGAAGATGTCACCCCAGCCGCCCAGCTTGTAGGGCAGGTAGACGACCGCCACCAGGATGACGATGTAGATCAGGCTGTCCTTGACGAACGCGATCAGCGCCGGCGCGCGCAGCCCCGACTGGTAGGTGTACGCGGCCAGGATGGCGAACGCGATGATGATCGGCAGGTGCCGGGCCAGCGCGTTGTCGCCGGTGACCCCCATCGTCTTGAGCACCGCCTCGATGCCGACCAGCTGCAACGCGATGTACGGCATGGTGGCGACGATTCCGGTGATCGCGATCAGCAGCGCCAGCACCGGCGAGTCGAACCGGTTGCGGACGAAGTCGGCCGGCGTGACGAACCCGTGCCGGTGCGACACCGACCAGAGCCGGACCAGCACCAGGAAGACCAGCGGATAGATGACGATGGTGTACGGCACGGCGAAGAACCCGGCCGCTCCGGCACCGAACATCAGCGCCGGCACCGCCACGAAGGTGTACGCCGTGTAGAGGTCACCGCCGACGAGGAACCAGGTGATCCAGCCGCCGAAGCTGCGACCGCCCAACCCCCACTCGTCCAGGTGCGCCATGTCCTTCGGTGCCCGCCAGCGCGCGGCCACGAAGCCCATCACGCTCACCAGCAGGAAGAGGAACGAGAAGACGACGATCTCGGTGAGATGGTCACGCCACATCAGCGGTCCCCCCGCTTCTTCGTCATCTGATAGACCAGCGTCGTGGTGCTGACGCCCAGCAGGATGAACGCCAGTTGCAGCCAGTAGAAGCGTGGGAAGCCGAAGACCCGGGGCGAGTCGCCATTGAAGAAGACCGGGATCAGCGGCACCACGATGGGAATGAAGAGCAACCAGTTCCAGGGACTGTGGTCCTTCGCCCTGGTTGGCGCCGTGGTCGGCGCCTCCGGTTCCGGTGCAGCCATCTGACACACCTCCGGGGAGTCGTGGCTCTCGATGTAACGGCCGGAGGCTACGACTCTGTGACGGCGGTCACCCGACCCGCCCGGACGGTGCTGCGCCGAACGGCCGGCCGGCTGCGCCGAACGGCGGCCCAGGTGACCTGACGGATGAGCGGGTCTGGCCGACGACGGCGTGGGGCCCGGGTGCCGACGGCACCCGGGCCCCACACATCTGTCGATCGTCGGCTCACCCGGTCGGGGTCACCGCTGTGCCGCCCAGAGCACGGCCCGGCCGAGCTGTGACTGCAAACCCTTCGGGTGCAGGCGGAACGTCGGGTCGGTGCCGAACAGCACCACGCCGTTTCCGGCAGCGGAGACGCCCCGCACGATGCTGGCCTGGTTGGCCGCCGCCACCTGCCCGTTGGCGCCCTCGGTGGCCCACCATCCGGAGAGCAGCGGGTCGGCAGCGTACGACTGGTCGACCTCGACGCCTGCGCCCAGGTCGGTGAACCAGACGGGCTGGCTGATGAACGCGTGCGGGATGGCGGAGGTGGTGACCGGTCCCCCGTTGTTGACGATGTTGGCCACCCCACTCGCCAGGCTCGGCGCCGCGGTGGCGGTCACGGTCAGCAGCCTTGCGGCGTTGCTGAGGGACGCCCCGGCGGTGCCCAGGCCGACCACGCCGCCGCCCCGGGCCAGGAACCGGTCCAGGGCCGCCCGGTTCTCGGCGGTCAGGGTCGCCAGGTTGACGTTGTTGGCGACCAGCAGCACGTCGACGTCATCGGTCAGCGTGCCGACCAGCGTCGCGGCGGTCAGCTCCCGGCCCTCGAAACCGAGGTCGGCGAGGGTGTCCCGCTCCTCGACCGTACCGAGATAGCCGACCACGACCCGGTCCAGCGGGGTGCCCTGCCAACGGGCCGGCGCGCGTTCGAAGCTGACCGCGTGGGCGCGAACCTCGGCAGCGGCCAGCTTCCGGTTGGCCGGGGTGCCGGGGACGACCACCGACCCGTCCGCGAGCCGGTGGACCTCGACGCCCTTCGCGAGCAGCGAGTTCACGGCGAGCAGGTCGGCCGCGTCGCGCAGGTCCAGGCGCAGGTCGGACCGACCGGCGGGCAGAGTGCCCTTGGCCCGCCCGTCGTAGGTCCGCTCCAGGCGTACCCGGGGCAGGTTGTCCCACACGGTGTCCACAGTGGCGCCCCAGGTGAGCCCCTGGCTCCAGGCCGCCGGGCCCGCGTACAGGTCGTTCACCCGGTCGGTGATGTCGGCACCCGGTTCGAGCAGCGAGTTGACCAGGCCGCGCTTGGGTTGGTGCAGGTCGACGACGTACGAGCCGGCCTGGTAGCGGTTGCCGCCAGCGGTGAAGTTCGTCTTCGCCCGCCACACCCGGCCACCGCTGTCGATCAGCAGGTCGACCAGGCGGGCCGCGGCCGGCTCGGAGCGCTGCCCGGCGCCGCTCGGGATGACGTACGCCCGGGGGAAGGTGGTGTTGTAGTTGTCTTCCGGACCCCAGCCCGGCACATAGCCGTCGGGGATGTCGCGCAGCGGCTCACCGGCCAGGCCCCGCCGGTAGACCTCGGCCTGGTCGTGCAGCACCTCGGCCCGGTGGTCCTGGATGTAGCGCAGCGAGGTGCGGATGGCCACCTCGTGCACGTCGGTGTTGATACCGGAGCGACGGACCCGTTCGGCGGGGGTGAGCGTGCTGCCGCGCGGGTTCAGCGGGGCTTCGATCGTGTACGGGATGCTGCTCTGCAACATGGCGAAGGACGGCACGTAGATCGGCGGGAAGTCGTCCCAGACGCCCGGTTCGTCGTCGCGGAAGGGGATCCTGGCCCGCTGGGTCTCGGCATACCCGAGACCGCGCAGGTCCTCCTCGATCGCCAACGCGTTGGGCAGGCCGTGCTTGATGTACAGGTCGTACTCGTTGTTGACGTTGTGCGGCGGGGTGCTGGGGTGCAGCAGGGTCGGGTTGACGTACCCGTGCAGGTCCAGCGTGATGATCGGCTTGGTGTCGATGATCAGGTCACGGATGAGGTTGGTCTCGGGCTGCGCGACGATGGTCAGGTCGCGGTTGAGGTCGTAGCCGGCCGAGTTGGCCCGGGTGCCGGCAACCCGACCGTCCGGGTTCGAGGTGATGTTGAAGACCAGCCGGTTGCGCCGCAGCAGCTCGGCGACCTCCGGGCTGCGGTCGGTGGCGAACTCCTCGATGACCCGCAGCGCCGCGTCGGTGCCCTCCCACTCGTTGCCGTGGATGTTGGCGTTGACGAAGAGCGGGGTCTTGTAGCCGGCGAGCAGCCTGCGGTCCCGCTGCGCTCGGGCGGGTTCGTCCTCGATGAGCCGTTTCCAGGTCTCCTGCTGCCGCGCCTCGGCGCGACTCTCCGGCGCGGTCACGGTGACCGCGTACAGGTCGTAACCGCCAGCGGACTTCCCCGCGACCCGGGCGGAGACCCGGTCGCTGGCCCGCTGGAGCGCGTTCAGCTTCGGTGCGATCTCGTCGTACGGAATCACGCCGATCGGAATGGAAGCGTCGGCCGGGTTGTCCGGCCAGACCGGGAGGGTGCTCTGCCGGGGATAGCCCCGGACGTCGAAGAGGTCGACGGGGACCGACGGCACCGTGGGCAGCGCGCTGGCGGACACCGGCCCGGTCAGGGCCATCGTCGCGAGCAGCGCGGTGCTCACCGCGGTCGCGGTGAGGCGGGCGAGAGGTCTTGCGGACAGCATGACGGATCTCCTGTCGGAGGGTACGCGCAGGCGAACGCGCCGCCGGGCCGGAGACCAGCGGGGATGGGAAACGCCTGCAGCGTGCGAGGGAGGGAGGAACCCGGCGTCAGAGGGAGCGTCGACAGGCCGCGCTGGCGACGCGCAGGAGGTCGATGTGACCTCGCTTCGTCAGGTGAACGCTTCGCACGAACCGATCTTGAAGCGGGGTCCATCCACTGTCAACAGGTTCCCCACAGGTTCGGGCCCTCGACCCGAAACCCTCCCGACAGATGGGAACTAATCGATCTTCGCGAGGTGGGCGGTGTCGTTGACCGTCCGGACGGCGACGCCGCCGTCGGGCCACATGTCGAGCACCGAGATGCCGGCCGCGTCCAGGAAGAGCCGGTGCAGGAACCCGTCGCCGGCAGCGAGCGCGTCGCGCAGCATCAGCTTGATCGGCGAGACGTGCGAGACGACCACCACGGTCTCCCCGGGGTACGCGGTGAGCAGCCCGGTGACGACGCGGTGCGCGCGTTCGGCGACGTGGGTGAACGACTCGCCGCCCGGCGGGGCGATCCGGGGTGAGGCGAGCCAGGCGTCCATCTCCCCCGGCCACCGCTCGCGGACCTCGGTGAAGGTGCGACCCTCCCACTGGCCGAAGTCGCACTCGATCAGGTCGTCCTCGGTGCGCACCGGCACGTCGCCGCCGAGCGCTTCGGCGATCGACGCCGCGGTGGCCGTACACCGGGACAGCGGTGAGCTGAGCACGGCCCCGACGGACGGGGCCAGCTCGGCCACCCGGGCGCCGGTGGCGCGGACCTGGGCGCGGCCCTTCTCGGAGAGCGGCACGTCGCCGCGGCCGGAGTAGCGCCGCTGCTCGGTGTACTCGGTCTCGCCGTGCCGGACCAGGATGAGCCGGGTGGCCGTGAAGCTCGGCCGGGGCTCCCAGGACGCCGGCGCTGTGGCCGGGTCACTGCCGGTCGCGGGCGTCGCCGGCGGCTGGCCCGTCTTCGGGGCCGACGGGGGCCGGCCGGCGGCGGCGTCCATGGCGGCGTTGGCGAGCGCGTCGGCGTGCCGGTTCTGCTCGCGGGGGATCCAGGCGAACCGGACCGCGGCGAAGCGGCCCACCAGCCCGGCCGCCTTGGCGGCGAGGGGCCGCAGGCCGGGGTGCTTGATCTGCCACCGGCCGCACATCTGCTCGACCACCAGCTTGGAGTCCATCCGGACGTCCACCTCGGCGGCGCCCAGCTCGGCGGCGGCGGTCAGCCCGGCGATCAGCCCCTGGTACTCGGCGACGTTGTTGGTCGCCGTGCCGAGCGACTCGGAGCGCTCGGCGAGCACCTCGCCGGTCTCCGCGTCACGCACCACCGCGCCGTAGCCGGCCGGGCCGGGATTGCCCCGGGACCCGCCGTCGGCCTCGACGCTGACCACCCGCGGTGCCACGCCCTACAGACCCGACTCGTTGGTGCGGACCATGATCCGCCGGCAGTCCTCGCAGCGGACCACGTCGTCCGGGGCGGCCTTGCGGATGCGGGCCAGGTCGGCGCCGGAGATATCCAACCGGCACCCGCCGCAGCGGCCCGCGGTGAGCAGGGCGGCACCCAGCCCGGTGTCCGCGCGGATCTTGTCGTAGAGGTTGACCAGGTCGCTCGGGAGGTCAGCGGCGAGTGGCTGACGGGCCCCGCGCTTGAACTCCTCCTCCTTCGCGATCTCGGCCATCGCCTCGTCGCGGCGCTGCTCGGTGGCGGCCCGCTTGTCGCGGGTGTCGGCCAGCCGCTGCTCCACGCCGTCCAGTACGCCCTGCGCGGTTTCCCGCTGCTCCATCAGCTCCAGCTCGGCGTCCTCCAGGTCACCCTGGCGCCGGTTCAGCGAGACCAGCTCGTGCTGGAGGGCCTCCAGCTCCCGGGCCGGGCCGGTGCCGGCGGCCAGCCGGTTCTCGTCCTTCTGCTTACGGACCCGGACCTGCTCGACGTCCTTCTCCAGCCGGGCGATGTCCCGGTCGAGGTCGTCGACCGCCACCTGGGCGCGGACCCGCTCGTCCTCCAGCGACGACAACTCCCGGGCCAGCGACTCCAGCTCGGCCCGCTCGGGCAGCGTCCGCCGGCGGTGGGCGAGCTGGGCGAGGTTGGTGTCGATCGCCTGGAGGTCGAGCAGGCGGCGCTGCACCTGAGGGTCAGCCTTCACGGTCGGGCTCCTTGTCGTCCACAACGGGTGCGGCGGCGTGCACGGTCCACGGATCGGTGTCCAGTTCGGACACCAGCGTCTCGACGCCCAGCGCCTCCCGGAGGAGGGCGGCCAGGTCGTCCAGCCACGGTCGTTCGGTCGCCCAGTGGGCGGCGTCGATCAGGGCGGGACCATCGGCGGCGAGGTGCTCGCCGGCCGGGTGGTGCCGCAGGTCGGCGGTGAGGAAGGCGTCCACCCCGGCGGCGGTCGCGGCGCCGAGGAAACTGTCCCCCGACCCGCCGCTGACGGCGAGGGTACGAACCATACGCCCGGGATCCCCCGCGGCGCGAACTCCCCAGGACGTGACGGGAAGCACGGCGGCGGCGTGCCGGGTCAGCTCGGCGAGGGTCATCGGGTGGGGCAGCTCGCCGATCCGTCCGAAGCCCCGGTCGTCGCCGTGGGCGGGCGAGCCGGGCGCGGGCCGCAGCAGCGGGCGCAGCCCGGTCAGCCCGAACCGGGCAGCGAGGGCGTCCGAGACGCCCGGGGAGGCGACGTCGGCGTTGGTGTGCGCCGCGTAGAGCGCCACCCCGGCCCGGATCAGCTGGTGGATGATCCGCCCCTTGAAGGTCGTCGGAGCGACCGACGAGACCCCGCGCAGCAGCAGGGGGTGATGCGCGACGATCATGTCGGCGTCGACGGCCAGCGCCTCGGCGACCGTCTCGGGCACCACGTCGACGACGCAGAGCACCCGGCGCACCCGGGCGGACGGCTCACCGAGCACCAGGCCCACCCGGTCCCACTCCTCGGCCCAGACCGGCGGAAAGCGCCGTTCCAGCTCGGCCACGACGTCGGTCACCGTCGGCGCGGATCCGCTTGTGCTCACGGCGGCCCAGCTTACCGGCGCGGGGACCGGGGGGCGGCGACGCCCGGCCCGGCCGCGCCGAGTGGGAGCCCTGCCGGGAACGCTAGGCGGCGGTCACCGAGACGGCGCGCAGCGCGGCCAGCGGCTTCGCCCACGGGAAGGCGGGCAGGTGCTGCTCCCCCGTCCCCGGCGGGTGCAGGGCGATCACGTGATCACCGAAGAGCACCGTGACACCCCACTCGGCCAGCCGGGCCACCCCGGCCCGAAACGCCGGGTGGGCGGCCATCGCCGCATTGGTGTAGGGCACCGCCACGATGGGGACGCCCTTGCCCTGCGCCTCGATCAGCAGCCCGAGTGCGAGGGTGTCGGTGATCCCGGCCGCCCAC
Organism: Micromonospora sp. C81; assembly: GCF_018070425.1. NCBI lineage: Bacteria > Bacillati > Actinomycetota > Actinomycetes > Micromonosporales > Micromonosporaceae > Micromonospora > Micromonospora sp. C81. Next base: position 59,195 of record NZ_JAGPXS010000021.1, on the reverse strand, counting down.
TTGTTGACCGTGTTGACGGTGGCCGGGCAGACGATCATGGCGTCGGCGGGCGGCAGCACGTCCGGGTCACCGGGATTCTTGTAGTGCGTCCGCACCGGGTGGCCGGTCTGCCGAACCAGTGCCGACTGGTCGACGAACTTCGCGCCGTCCGGCGTGGTGACCACGCAGACGTCCCAACCATCCTGCTGGGCAAGGTCGACCAGACGGCCGACGTGCCGTGCCAACGGCGAACCGCAGGCGATGACATAGAGCACCTCGCGGTGCCCGCTGGTGCACGGTGGGCCGGCCATCAAGCCGGCTCCGCGCTCATACCCCTACTCCCATGTGCTCAGCCAACTCCGCTACCGGAGAAGGCGGCGCACCACGTGTGCGACGCAGGATGTCCGACATCACCTCGTGCGCGATCGGACGGCAACGGATCTCGGACGGAGCGAGTCGATCACCGAGCAGCAGCATCTCGCCGGCGTTCGCCACGTCGCCGATCTGGGCGTACCCGCGGGCGATGTCGAGCAGGTGGTGGGCGCGACGCTCGGGCAGCAGCGCGTTGAAGGAGGGCTCGGCGATGCGCAGCTGGTGCACCTCCACGGCCCGACCGCCGTCGCCCAGCTCCACAGCGGCGGCGGCCCGGTGCAGCTCGACATTCGTCGGGCCGAACGACGTCCAGTAGTGGTTGTGGTCGCCGCCGAGCAGGATGGCGGCCTCCTGCGCGCAGTTGATCAGGTCGTCGACGCTGGCCGTGTCACCGATGCGGGAGGCGGCCATCGCACCCTGGAGCAGCAGCATCCCGTAGACGGACAGCCGGGCCGGGGAGACCTCGTTGCTGCCGCCCGGTGCCAGCCGGTTGGCGATCTGGACGTTCAACTCCAGCGCGGGACGAGCCCGGCCCATCGCGACCAGGGCGGCGCACACCCGGGTGGTGGCGATCCCGGCCAGCAGCGGGTCGTTGGCCCGCTGGGCCACCGCCATCGACCGGTCGGCGGCCAGCCAGGCCAGCTCGCACTCGCCGAGCTTGCGCAGCACCGACGAGGCGATCTGGTAGACCTGCCCGAGCAGGTGGGCCGCCTCGGGGGCCCGCTCACCGCCGTACGCGGCGTCGGCCGCCTGTGCGTCGCGCAGCAGCTTGGGCAGCGCCCGGGTGAGCATCCCGTAGCGGCCGTACTGGTAGGTGAGCCACGCGTGGTTGACGGCCTTGCGCATGTCGTCCAGCGGCGGCGGGGAGGGCGCCGCGTCGAAGTACGCGCTCATCGAGTCGTAGCGTTCCAGCGCCGCCCGGATCTCCTGCACCTCGATCTGGTCGATGCAGTTCAGCGCGTCGGTGCGGCGCTCCGGGTCCTTGCCCATGAGCAGTTGGACGTCCACCTGGAGGATGTCGGCGATCTCGTACAGGACGGAGAACTTGTCCAGTCGACGGACGCCGCGTTCGACCTTGTCCACCCAGCTCTTCGACTTGCCGAGCCGGTCGGCGAAGACCTGCTGCGACATCTTGCGTCGCCCCCGCCAGTAGGCCACTCGCCGTCCTATGGGTAGCTCGTCCATCTGCCCATCCTCCCCTGCCGCCCAGGACCCATTGAGTCGAGGCGATGTCCGCGGGTGCGGCGACCGTCGTTCACTTTCAGGTTTTCGCTGGTCGCACACGATGTACGTCAGCCGTACAGCCAGTCCTCGTACTTTTCGTGCAAGTTGCACGAGCCGTTCGTCAACCTCAACGATCGTGGGTTACGGCAGTGACGGTGCTCGACATGCGACCTGGCGACCGCCGGGCCAGAAGAGGGGAGATGGCACACATGTGGGGAAATGTCGCACCGCGCGTGGCCGAACTGTCGCCGCTGGAACGGGTCCGGCTGCGCCGGGTCGCCATGCGGTACGCCGCACACGGCTGGGAGGTGACCCCGGGTGCCTGCCTGGCCCGCAGTCGCTTCGTCTGCGGCCGGGCCGGCTGTCCCACAGTGGGCTGCCACCCCGCGCTGGAGAACTGGGAACTGGCTGCCAGCGCCGACCCGGCCCGGGTGGCGACCTGGTGGCGCAGCCGCCCGCACGGGGTGCTGCTGCCCACCGGCCGGGCCTTCGACGTGCTGGAGGTGCCCGCCCACCTCGGCCGGCACGTGCTCGACGCGGTGCAGATCCACCCCGCCGGCACCGGCGTACGCGGGCCGGTGCTGGTCACTCCCACCGGGCGGTGGATGTTCCTGGTCCGCCCCGGCGACCCGCTCCGACCGGAGCTGGAGCACTGCTTCCACGTGGTCCGGCACGGCCCCGGCTCGTGGATCCCCGCGCCGCCGACCCGGCTGCCCGAGGGCACTGTGCGCTGGGCGGTCGCCCCCGAGCAGGCCCGCTGGCAACTCCCGGACTCGTACCTCGTGCAGAACACGTTGATCGGGGCGCTGCGTGCCACCGGGGTGACGCTCACCCCCGACCTGCTCCCCGGTCACCTGCCCCTGCCCCGACGAGGCATGTGAAAACAGGCCCGGTCGACGATTCCATCCGGTGCCCGACAGCGTCGCCGGAGCGCCGGTCCTCGTTGACAGGGGGACGGCGCGAACGCGCGCCACGAACGGGGGAACGATGTCCACGGACGACAGAGCCTCTCATCCCGGCGGCACCGAGCCGCCCCGGCGCAACCACCCACGCCACCGCTGGGCCGGCACCCGACCGTCCGGATCGCGCCCCGGCCGCCCACGCCCCACCGGGTCCCGCCCGGCCGGCACCCACCGCCCGGTCCGCTAGGGCCCACGTCTAGTCGGTCAGCGGGATGGCGGCGGAGTAGTACTGGCGGCCGTCGTCGGTGACGACGGCGTGGGTGTGGTCGTCGTCCAGACGGTCCAGCCAGCCCAGACCGGTGGTCCCCATGGCCAGGGCGGCGGTGGCGTACGCGTCGGCCACCCCCAGGTCGGTGCCGACCACGGTCACCGAGCGCAACCCGCTGGCCGGCGCGCCCCGGCGCGGGTCCAGCACGTGCCGGCCCCTCTCGTAGACGCCGGACGTCGCCACGGCCAGGTCGGTCCCGGTGAGCACCAGGCAGGTCGACATCGCGTCCCACGGGTGCCGGATGCCGATCCGCCAGGGCTCCCCCGACGGCGAGAGACCCCGTACGCGCACGTCACCGCCGGCGTTCACGCAGTGGTTCGCGGCACCGGCGGCGAGCAGGCGATCCGAGGCGACCTGGGCCGCCCAACCCTTGACGAAGCCGGACGGGTCGAGCCGCCCGGTGGCGTACGCGTCGAAGAACCCGTCGGTGGCGCCCCACAGGTCGGCGCAGGCCTCCAGCACGAACCGCAGATCCGCGGACGCCTCGGAGAGCAGCACCTCACCCCGGTCGAAGCGGCACACCTCGCTGTCCGGCTTGTAGGTGCTGAACCGGGCGTCCACCTCACGCATCCAGGCGAAGACCTCGTCCGCAAGCTCGCGCAGTGCCGCCGGTGGCAGGTCGTCGGCGAGATCCAGGGTGATCGCCGTACCCATGATCTGTTCGACCCGGCACAGCCCGGGTCGGGTCAGCGCGGCCGGCACGTCAGAATGCCTGCTCGATAGCGGACCGCAGGGACTGCTTGTAGGCGTTGCTGGTCTCGGTGGCGCCGGAGACGGTGTTGAGGTTGGCGCTCTGCTTCTGCACCACCTCGCCGCCGGTGCCGTCGTAGCGGTTGCTGACGTCGCCGCTGTGGATGTCGGACTCACCCCCGGTGGGCAGCGACAGTGCGACGGCCTCGACGATCCGGTTACCGGAGACCACGATCTGCACCTGCACGTACCCGTAGTTCTCGCTGCCGTCCTTCGCGTCGAAGCCGGCGCCGGTGACCCGGCGGGTGGTCGACTGGGGCGCCTTGGTGGTCCGCGGGGCGCTGGGGGCCTTCGTCGTCTTGGTGGCAGACGGGCGGGCGGTGGTCTTGCCGGGTTTGGGCGACGTCGACGGCCCCGCGCTGGCTGATGACGTCGGCGCTACGCCCGCCGGGTCGTCACCCGGTGCGTCCGGGGCGGCGCTGGGATCGGTGCCCGGCCCGGCGGGGTTGACCGGCTGGGCGGTCGGCAGGTTCTGGGCGACCGGGGTGGCGCTCGTCGAGCCCTTGAACACCACCAGCGCGGTGGTGCTGGCGGCCAGACCGGTGATCGCGAGGAACGCGCGACGCATGGGATGCCTCTCCTACAACTCGAACGTGGCCAGGTGGATCTGCCGTCGGGGCACGCCGGCTCGGCGCAGCGCGCGCACCGACTGTTCCACCAGCCCGGGTGGCCCGCACAGGTAGACGTCGCGCCGGGCCACGTCGGGCACCAGCTGACGCAACCCGTCCGGGCTCATCAACTGACGGGGGCCGGGGTCGTCGCGGGAGCCGATGACGTACCAGACGGAGGTGTCGCGCTCCTGGGCCAGCCAGTCCAGCTCACGGCTGAGCAGCACGTCGGCCGGGGTACTCGCGCGGTAGATCAGGGCCGCACCCGGAGGCAGCTCCTCCAGCATCGCCCGGATGGGGGTGATGCCGCTGCCGCCGGCGATCAGCAGGGCCCGTTCGCGGACCCGGTGCGCGGCGGTGAAGGTGCCCGAGGGGCCTTCGGCCCAGACCCGGGTGCCCGGCTCCAGGTCGCGCAGGTCGGCTGTGTGGGTGCCGACCACCTTGACGGTGATCCGCAGCCAGCGGCCGTTGGTGGCGGCCGAGACGGAGAACGGGTGCGACTGCCACCAGCAGCCCCGGGTGAGGAACCGCCACCGGAAATGCTGGCCGCCGAGCATCGCCAGCCGGCCGAGCCGCTCCCCGGTGAGGTAGACGGAAATGGTGTCCGGGCTCTCGGCGACCACGTCGGCGACCCGCAGCTTGTAGCGCAGGTTGAACGCCAGCGGCGCGATCACGCGACCCCAGAGCAGGGCGGCGACCACCAGCAGGTAGAGCGCGATCCAGCCGGTGCGCACCGGGCCGGGCCGGTACAGCTGCGCGCCGTGGGTGAACTGGTGGCCGAAGCCGAGCAGCAGCACCAGATAGCTGGACAGGTGCAGCAGGTGCCACATCTCGTAGGGCAACGCCCGCCGGATCGCCCGGATGCTGCTGAACCCGACCAGCATCATGATGCCGGCGGCGACGAACGCCGAGACCATGTCCTCGTACTCGCCGAGCAACGTGCCGACCTCGGCGAAGACCGACTGCTTACGCAGGTCGGCGTAGCCGACGAGGATCAGCGACACGTGCGCCAGCACGGTGACCAGCAGGGTGGCACCGATGTCCCGGTGCCAGCGGGCCGTCTGCTCGCCGCCGATCCACCGTTCCAGCACCGGCAGTCGGCTCATCATCAGCACCTGCACCAGCAGCAGGTAGCCGGCGATCAGACCCGAGATCCGGCCCGCCGCCGTGACGGTCGCCGCAGTGGTCTTCAACGAGCCGGCGGACGTGCCCAGCCACCACGGCAGCACGCTGGCGACCAGGCCGACCAGGAGCAGCACGCCCAGCAGCCGCCGGCCGCCGGGTCCGCGCCGGTCCGGGATCTGCGGGGGTACGGGCGCAGCCGACCGGCCGCCGTGCCGGGACGAGGTCCCGGTACGACGGCCGGCGGCGTGGGTGTGCGGGTACGTCACGCGTACAGCTTCATCGGGGCGTACTTCTGGCGGGGGAAGACCTTCTCGACCTCCGCGTTCGTGAGCCCGAACCGGCCCTGAGCCACAGCGCCGTAGACGTTGAACATGTTGTTGTACTCCGGCACGTCACCGGAATCCAGCTTGTCGAGGCCGTTCCAGGTGCCGAGCAGCGAGCCGGCCAGCTTCTTGCCGGACAGCACTGTGACAACCCCGCCGTGCCCGTGGTCGGTGCCGCCGGTGTTGGAGCCGACCCGACGGCCGAACTCGCTGGACACCATGATCGTCACGTCGGCGGCCTGCGGGCCGAGGTCGGTGAAGAACGCGGCCATGGCACTGGCCAGGTCGTTCAACCGGCGGTGCAGTTGGCCGCCCGCACTGGTGCCCTGGTTCTCGTGGGTGTCGTAGCCACCCATGCCGACGGTGGCGACCCGGACGTTGGCGCCGCCCTTGATCAGCTGGGCGAGCTGCTTGAACGCGTTGCCGACGCCCTCGTACGTGACGCCCTCGACGGGCTGGTACGGCTTGGCGGCGAGCTTCTGGGCGGTGGCCAGCGCGCCCATGCCCTCCTGCACGGCTTCCTCGACCGGGTGGTTGATCCCGGTGAACAGCCCCTTGATGGCCTTCTCGGTGGCGGCCCGGAACCGCTCGTCACCGTTGAGCCGCAACGATCCGATGCTGTTCAGCGAGATCGCGCCGTTGTTGCCGACCAGCGAGCGGGGCAGGGTGCTGCCGATGCCGACGCTGCGGAACGCGGTGCCCTTGCCCAGGTTGTCGACCAGACCGTCCAGCCAACCGCGACCGCCGGTCTCGTTGGGCAGCCCGCCCAGGTTGCAGGCGTCCGCGGCCTGGAAGTGGCTGCGCGACAGCCGCTCGTCCGAGACCGCCGGGATGAAGCCCAACTGGCCGGCGCCGAGCCACTTCTCCAACGGCTTGAACGCGCTGGTCAGCTTGAAGCCGCGGCCCAGGGCCAGCGAATCGTTGCCGAGCAGCAGGTCGGGGCGGGCCTTGGCGAGCACCGGGTCGTTGTCCGGTGCGATCAGGCTCAGCCCGTCCAGCCCGCCGTAGAGGAAGACGTGGATCAGGGTGCCCGTCTTGGTCGCCGCGAACGACGCCGATGTGGTGACGAACTGGGCGGTGGCCAGGGCGGTGGCGGTGGCTGCGGCACCGGCGACGAAGGTACGCCGGGTGACGCCACGACCGTCCTGCTGGGCCTCCTCCAGGTTCTCCAGGGTGCGGTAGCGGTCGAGCTCCGCGGCGTTCTCGGCGGCGACGATGTCCGCCTCCGCGCGCAGCAACGCCTCGGCCGGGTTGTCGGCCAGCCGGCGCACGTCGGGGCATTCGGGGTGCAGGGGGAAAGAGTTGTACACAGTCTTCTCCATCGGGTGCCTCACCGGAGGTGGTGCTGGGGGGAAGCGAGGATCGCCCGCGCGACGGCGGTGATGGCCCCGTTGAACGTGGCGTCGACCTTGGCGGTCGCCGGCACGCCGGCCACGCCGAGGATCAGATTCTTTTCCCGCGTGCTCAGCTTCTGACCCACCAGCCGCTGGGAGAGCGCGTCCACGTACGCCCCGGCGGTGGCCGGCGGCTTGGCGACCAGCTTCTCCGGCGCCGTGTACGTGAAGGTGGTGCGGTAGCCGGCGAGGACCTCGCCCGCCTCGTTCCAGCCGTTGACCATGGTGCCGGCCGACGTCCAGGCGACGTAGACGTCCGGGTAGCCGTCCGGGGTGGGATGACCCATTGGGTAGTGGCCCAGCTCGCGCAGCTTGTCGTGGATCTGCCGCAGGCCGCGGGCGTACGGGGTGCGCTTGCTGTCACCGTTGTTGTGCTTCGGCGACGCGTCCGGCGAGACACCCAGGGTGCGGTACGTGGCGACCAGGTACTCCATCGGCCGGCGCACCTTCTGGCCCACGCCGGCCCAGAACTCGGAGGAGCAGAACATCGCCATCAGCACGGGCTTGATCAGGCCGTTGTTGGTGATGTAGATCTTGGCCAGCCGGTCCACCAGGGACTTCGGCGGGGTGTCCGAGACGAAGCGGGTCGCCAGGCTCTGCGCGACGTACTTCGCGGTCGACGGGTGCAGCGCGATGTACGTGATGTACGCATCGATCGCCGCGTCGGCCTTCTTCGGGTCCGTCGAGTTGTTCGCGTGGGTGAAGCCGAGGATCTTCACCTTGCCGACGTAGTGCTGCTCGGGCTTGAAGACGTACTTGCCGTCCTTGTCGATGCCGCGGCCGGTCTGGAGCATGGCCGCCTGGCGCACGTCCGGCTCCTTGTAGCCGCCGTCGACGCCCACCGAGTAGAGCTCGAGGTTCTCCCGGGCGAGGTTCTCGTTGATCGCGTCCTTGCGGGAGTCCTTCTGGTTCAGGTAGATCAGCAGCGCGGGGTGCTTGTTCGCGGCGACCAGCATCTCCGGGTAGCTGCCCAGCGCGTGCTTGCGCACCACGTCCTGGTCGAACGAGTTGCGGTACACCTCGCCACCGTCGAAGTCGGCGGCGACGTGCAGGAAGTCGTTCCAGAAGTCGACCATCACCTCGAACAGTTGGCGCTTCGACCAGATCTGCCGGGCGATGGTGGCGTCGATCATCTCCCGTTCCGGCTGGGCGCCCTGCTCGTTGAGCTGGTCCCGCTGGGCGCGCAACTGCTGCACGTTGAGCTTCTGGGTCGGCAGCTCGGCGAGCTTCAGCTCGGCCTTGCTCGGCGCGATCTTCTCCGGGTCCATCTGGGCGCGGATCCAGGCGTCGATGCCCTGGTTCTTGATGTCGGCGATCACCGCGGGCGTCGGCCCGAAGGTGGTCCGCCGGGCCAGGTGCAGGATCGGATCCTTGGCCAGCACCGTCTTCACTGTCACCTGGGTCGCCGCGGCGGCGGCGGCCGGCCCGGAGAAGCTCCGTCCACCGGCCGGCGCGTTCTTCTTCAGCGCCTCGCCGGCCCGGGAGCCCATGTAGCTTTCGTTCTGCTCGGTGTAGGTACGCACCGTGCTGGGCTGCTGGCCACTGGGCCGCGCCGCGGTGCCGTCGGTCACCGTGCTGCCGGTGGCGTCACCGGCCGCCGCCTCGTCACCGAAGAGGCCGCGGATCTGCGGGGTCATGGCGAGCGCCGCACCACCGGCGACGACGGCGGCGGTGCCGCCGAGAGCCACCATGGCCTTGCGCCGGCCGACCTTGCGGCCCGGCTCGTCGTCATCGTCCAGGGTGGGCAGTCCGCTGCCGGCCGGGGCCGGGCGTCCGAGCCCTTCCGGGCCGACCCACTGCGGCCCGCGCGGGGCGGGGGCGGGGTGCCCGGCGGGCGGGTAAGCCTCGCCGTACTGCTCGCGCGGGTCGGCCTGCGCCGGGTAGCCGCCCTGGTAGGGGTGGGGCGAGTCGTACCCGTAGGGCGCGGGCGTGTTGGGGTCGCCGTAACCGTCCGCGTTGTGGTGCTGGCGTCCGTCCCAACCGCGGTCGTCCCGCGGTCGACGTGGTGGCACATTCTGGTCGGCCATGTACCAATCCCGATTTCTGATGAGCGCCGGAAGCTGCGACCGGACAGGTGCGGCAGGTGCGGCGACTGTTGCCTGAGGGGGTTGCTACGGCAAGGTAACCAAGGCCCCATGGGCCTTCAAGGTGGGTCGAACACCATCGTGAGGGCACTTAAGACAGCGCTCAGTACGACGTCGGCGACCAATGTCTGACCGGGCACCGGCGCGGACCTCCCCAGCAGGGCGTACGCGCGGCAGCCGGGCACGGAACGGACCACACGGCAGTACGCGACACTTTCCGCGCCGTTCACCACCACAGACAAACTTAAGGTTCAGATAAGCCGGACATGAGGTGCCCTCACGTGGAGGAAAAGTAGCAGCGGCGGTCGAGCGTGAGCCGCCACCGCAGCGGGTATGCCGCCGAACCGCTGAACGCGTGAGGGGAAGGCAGCGCCATGCTCAGCAAAGAGGATCAGCGCAGGTTCGACCAGATCACCCGTCAGCTCCGGGAGAGTGACCCGGCCTTCTTCGCCCGGCTGGACCACCGGGTCCGGGCCCGCAGGGGCCGCTATCTGATGTTGTTGACCATCGTGCTGTGGGCGTCGCTGCCGGCGATCGCCGTGTTCGCCGGTCGGATGACCGGTGCGATCTGCGCGGTGGTGCTCGTGGTCAACGCCGCGATCATGTGGCGGTTCCGCCGCCGCTGGACGTGACGGCTCACCGCTCGCCCGGGCCGAACGCCCGGTACGCGCGGCGCAGCCGTTCGAGCAGTCCCGGCCCGCCGATGGCCGGGGCTGGCGCCCCGAGCTGGCGTAGCAGCAGGTCGGGACCGGTCGCCAGTCGCGGCGGACGATCGGGCAACGGCACCGGCGGCAGCCAGAACCGGTCTGCCGCCTCCGGTAGCGGCGTCGTCGACAGCCCGGCGAGCGCGCGTGCCGCACCGACCGGGGCCGCGACGTCCACTGTCGACTGGTCGGTGTCCGGTTCGGACACCGCGAGGACCGGCTGGGGCTGTGGGACGGCGCCGGTGGCCCGCACCCGACGGGCGCGCAGCTCGGCGAGCAGCTCGGCGCGGGACCGTCCGCGCCAGTGCAGCAGCTCGAACGGGTCCGCGTCGAAGGCCTCGGCCAGCAGGTAGAACGTCGCCGCGAGGTGCTTGCACGGCACCGCGAAGTCGGGGCAGTTGCACCGCTGGGTCAGCTCGTCCACGGCGGCCGGGAAGAGCGGCGCGCCGGCGGCGACGAACAGCTCCTCCAGCTCGTCGGGGAGGTCCCCGGCGAGCAGCCGGGCGCTGAAGAACGCCTGCCCGGCCAACTCCTCCTCGATGTGGGACCAGAGCGCCGGCGGGAACGGCCGCAGCGCGATGGACACCTGGTACGGCTGCGGCCGGGAGCCCTGCACCACCGCGCTGACCAGCCCGGGTGTGATGTCGAGTGAGAGCACCTGACCGGCCCGCGCGTACGACCGGCCGCGGGTCAACCGGGTGCCGAGCGCGAACGACTCCAGCACCTCCAGGAAACGTCGGGACCACCAGGACCGGCCGATCGCGCCCCGGGCGCTGCGCGCCCGCAGACCCCCGTCGACCTTGCGAGGGCGGCCGTAGTCGGCGAACCTGTCGGTGCTCACGCCAGAGCTTCCCTCGCTCACTACTCCACCACCGCCCCGGCCTCCAGGGCGAACAGCTCGCGCAACTGGCCGGTGGACAGCTCGGTGATCCACTGCTCGCCGGTGCCCACCACCCGCTGAGCGAGGGCACGCTTGTCGGCGATCATCGCGGCGACCTTCTCCTCCACAGTGCCGGCGCAGACGAACTTGCGGACCTGCACCCGTCGGCGCTGCCCGATCCGGAACGCCCGGTCGGTGGCCTGGTCCTCCACCGCCGGGTTCCACCACCGGTCCACGTGCACCACGTGGTTGGCGGCGGTCAGGGTGAGCCCGGTGCCGCCGGCCTTGAGGGAGAGGACGAACAGCGGTGGGCCGTCCGCCGACTGGAAGCGCTGCACCATGGCGTCCCGCTCCGCCTTACCGAGGCCGCCGTGCAGGAACAGCACCTCCCGGCCGAAGCGCGCCGACAGGTGACCGCGCAGCATCGCCCCGAACTCGGCGTACTGCGTGAACAGCAACGCCCGCTCCCCCGCCGCCAGCACCTCCTCCACGATCTCGGTCAGCCGGGAAAGCTTGCCGGAGCGGCCCTCCAGCGCCGAACCGTCGCGGAGCAACTGCGCCGGGTGGTTGCAGACCTGCTTGAGCCGGGTCATGGTGGCCAGCACCAGGCCACGTCGCTCGATGCCGTCGCTGGTCTCGATCCGGGTGAGCATGTCGTCGACCACCACCCGGTACAGGGCTGCCTGCTCGGCGGTGAGGTTGCAGAGAACCTCCATCTCCAGCTTCTCCGGCAGGTCCGAGATGATCGACGAGTCGGTCTTGAGTCGGCGCAACACGAACGGGCCGGTGATCCGGCGCAGCCGCTCGGCGGCCTCGGCGTCGCCGTGCCGCTCGATCGGCTCGGCGAAGCGCTTGCGGAACGTCGCCGCCGGCCCGAGCAGACCCGGGTTGGCGAACTGCATGATCGACCACAGGTCGGCGAGCCGGTTCTCCACCGGCGTACCGGTCACCGCCACCCGCTGCCGGGCGGGGAGCGCGCGGACCGCCTCGGCCTGCCTGGTCGACGCGTTCTTGATGGCCTGTGCCTCGTCCACCACCACCCGGTGCCAGTCGATGCCGGCCAGGTCGACGGCGTCGCGGGCCGCCACCGAGTAGGTGGTGAGAACCAGGTCCGCGCCGTGCGCTGCCGCGGTGAACTCCGCCCCCCGCGCCCGCTCCGCCCCATGGTGTACGTGCACACGCAGCGTCGGCGTGAACCGTGCCGCCTCCCGCTGCCAGTTGCCGACCAGCGACATCGGACAGACCAGCAGGGTCGGGCCGGCCTCCGGTGGGTCCCCGGCGAGCAGCGCGAGCAGTTGGACGGTCTTGCCCAGCCCCATGTCGTCGGCGAGCACACCACCCAGCCCGAGCGAGCGCAGGAAGGCCAGCCACGCCAACCCACGCTGCTGGTACGGCCGCAGCGTTCCCACGAAGCTCGGCGGCGGATCCAACGGGGTGAGCCGGCGCTCGACCGCACCGGCGAGCAGGTCGCCGAGCGCCCCGTCGGCGCTCACCTCCAGCACCGGTAGCGCCCCGGTGGCCTCGCCGTCGGCCAGCCCCAGGCGGAGCAGGTCGGCGACGGTCAACTCACCCGCGGAACGGAGCAGGCGCAGACCGGCGGCGAGCCGCCCCGGGTCCAGCTCCACCCACCGGCCGCGCAGCCGCACCAGCGGGGTCTTCAACTCGGCCAGCGTCGCCAACTCGTCGGCGGACAGCGGATGGTCACCGAGGGCGACCTCCCAGCGGTAGTCGACCAGGGCGTCCAGACCGACGCCCGCTTCGGTGCCACCAACCGTGCCGGGCGCGGTGCGACTGCGGGCACGCAACCGGGCGCCGAGCCGCGCCGACGGGCGCTGCCACCAGGACGGCAGCAGCACCCCGAAACCGGCCGCGTGCAGCACCGGAGCGCCCTCGCTGAGGAACCGGTGCGCCCCCTCGACGTCGAGGTCCATCGCCTCCGGGGCGGCGGTCCGCAGCGCGGCGTCCAGATCCGGCCAGAGCCGGCTGGCCCGGCCCAGCTCGGCGAGCAGCGTCTCCTGCGGGCTGGTCGTCCGACCGGCCAGCCCGCCGAGCGTGTGCGGCGCCCGCCAGACCTGCCCGGCGTCGACGTGCAGGCCGGGTTCGTCGGCGGCCTGCAACCCGAACTCCAACCGCCAGCGCCCACCGCCGGTCGGCTCGACCGACGCCGGGACGACGTCGGTCGGCGCCGGACGGGTGGCCAGGATCGGTTCGGTGACCTCGTCGGGGGCCGGTTCCACCAGCCGGAAACTGGCTCGCACCGGGCCGCCCGCGGCGTCACGCTGCCAGTTGTCCAGCTCGTCGCGCAGGGTGGCCAACGCGGTCGGGTCGACGGTGAAGTCGCGCCGAGGGCCGGCGAGCGCGGCCAACCACGCCGGTGCCGGGCCACCCGGGCGCAGCCCACGCGCCAGGGTGGTGGTCGCCAGAGCGGCCCGCGCGGCGGCGTCGGTCAGCGCGTCCAGCGCATCCGCGACCACGTCGGCAGCGGTCAGCTCACCATCGCCCGGGCCGGTGGTCCCGGTGGTGGTGACGGCTCGGGCGGCTGGTGGCAGGGCCAGCGCCAGCGAACGGGCCCATGCGGCGTCGGTGCCGGTCAGCAGGGGACGCCAGACCGCCAGCGCCGGCACCTGCACCCCGGCTTCCAACGGCGTTTCGGCGGCCGACCGCGCTTCGGCGCCTGACGGCCTGCTCGGCTCCGTCGTGCGGACGCCGGGGAGGACACGGCCACGGGTCACCAGGTCGGCGGCGAAATCGGCCAGCTCGGCGAGGTGACGCAGGGTGGCCCCGGGCACCGCCGGGAGTTCGTCCAGGGCGCGCAGGAGCGGCAGCGCGTCGTCCGGGGCGTACACCAGCACGGGGACCCGCCACCCGGCCAGGGTGAGCCGGCCGCGGGTCGGGGGTGCGACGGCGGTCCGGATCAGCTCGGGTGAGTCGGTCGGCGCGCCGGCCCGGGTGGGCAGGGTGAGCAGCGCGGTGTCCGGGCGGGCGGGCTCGGCGGCGTCGGCGAGGACGGCGACCAGGTCGGTGTGCCCGGCGGCAAAGGGGTGCGGGCGTTCCCGGGGTGACCGACCGGAACGGGTCGGTGCGGAAGGCGCGGCGCTGTCCTCGGCCCAGACGGCGAGACCGCCGGTTGGGCTGTCGCCGGGCAGCCACAGCCCGTGGATGACCAGCACCTGCTCCCCCTCGTCGCCGCCCGCGCCCAGGATAGGCGGCCCCCTGCGGGTCCGGCGCATCCCACCCAGGGCTCACCGCGTCGCCGTCAAAGGCCGCCCGGGCGTGATCGGAGATCAGATAGCGCCGGACTCGCCGTCGGTCAGCTCGCGCAGGATGTCGGCGTGACCCGCGTGCCTGGCCGTCTCCTCGATCATGTGCACCAGCACCCAGCGCAGCGACACCTCACCGAGCTGCGGGTGCGGCACCACGTGGTCGAGATCGAGGCTCGCGGCGACGACCCGGGATCGGGCGCAGGCCCGCTCGTACGCCTCGGTGAGCCCGGCGACGGTGTCCTGGTCGCCGACCGCGAAGTGCGCCGCCGCGTCCTCGTCCGACGTCAGGTAGACGTCGCCCGGCTCGGGGGCCAGCAGGGTCGGGAACCAGTTCCGCTCGACCATCGTCAGGTGCTTGACCAGCCCGGCGAGCGTGGTCGCCGAGGGCACCAGCCGGCGGCGCGCGTCGGCGTCGGAGAGACCGCGCAGCTTGCGCAGCAGCACGGCTCGGTGGAAGTCGAGGAACGAGTCCAGGACGGCGCGTTCGTCGGCGGTGCGGGCGAGCACCGGACCGAGCGTCGGATCGATCGTCTGCTCCATCCGCCGACCCTAGTCACGAAGCGGAGCTCCCCGCTGCCCCGCTATCCGCTGCGGGCGGGCGGCACTACGGGCAGGATGGGCGCATGGCTTCATCCGTGCAGATCCTTCTCGTCGGCGGCACGGCGGACGGGCAGACCATCACCGTCGAACTGGACAGCAACGGCCGTCCGCCGCTGACCCACCACCACATCGGCTCGGGTGGGCTGGCCGACGCGCAGATCTACGAGTTGGAGACCGCCCGGGAAGAGGCCCGCGAGTGGCGCTACCGGTGGACCGGCCCGGCGGTGTGACAGCCCAGGTCAGACCCGGGTGAGGGTCTGACTGCGCAGGCTCTCCAACACGCCACGGGTGACCTCCGAGGTGCCCCGCGCCTGCTCGCACACCTCCGCCACCCGGCGGGCGGTGGCCTCGGCGCGTTGCTCCCGCTCGTCCCACAATCGGTCGACCTCGGCCAGCAGCGGCCCCTCGACCTCCCGCTCGACGCCGCGCAGGGCCGGCACGCCGAGTCGTTGGGCCAGGTCGAAGACCTTGCCGGCGTACGGCAGGGGCAGGAACGGTGTGCCGACCATCGCCGCGAAGATCAGGAAGTGCAGGCGCATGCCGACGGCCAGGTCGAAGTGGCGCATCAGCCCGAGCACCTGCTGCGGCGAGTAGGTGCCGTGCAGGATCCGGCCCCGCTCGGCGGCGACCATGTGGGACAGGACGCCGTGGGCGTGCCGGATGTCGTCGCGTTCCATCGGCACGAACAGCACGTACGCGTCGATCCGGTGCACCAGGAAGTCACCGATCTGGGCGAGCAGCCGGTGGTAGCCGTCCACGTCCAGCCGTTCGGCGGCCCGCCCCGGCTCCCGCACGCTGATCCCGACCAGGCGTTTGCCGACCGGCACACCCTCCTCGGCCAGCAGGTGCGCAGGGAACTCCTCCGGTTGCAACAGGAAGGCCGGGTCCGCGGTGACCGTGATCGGGTTGAGCAGGCCAGCCTCCTCCAGCACCATCCGGGACTCCTGGTCACGGACGGTCACCTGAGTCGCGCCGGAGAGCGTCTCCCGGACCATGCCGGTGTCCACCCCGTCGCTGAGCGGCCCGACCCCCACCGCGTACGTGATCAGCGGCAGGCCCCGCTCCTGGGCGACCCGGACCACCCGCAGGTAACGGCGAGCCTCCCGGTCGTAGAGGATGCCACCGCCGCCCAGGATGAGCAGATCGAGTTGGGCCAGGACCAGGGCGGAGTCGGTGCGGCTGACGCCCTCCCAGGGCACCGCCTCGACGTCCGGATGGGCGGCCCGGGTGTGCTCCGGGTTACGGGAGAAGACGATGATCCGGGCATTCGGTTCCTGCGTACGCAGATCGGTGAGCAGGCCGGTGAGGATCGCCTCGTCGCCGAGGTTTCGCCCACCGTACGAGCCCAGCACACCGATGGTCAGTCCGGCACCGTGCGTCATCCGTCGCTCCTCCCCAGGTGCGGTCCGCGCCGGTTTCCCGCTGGGCAGGTGAACAGTCCTGCTCAGGGGACCGTCCTGGGCCTCGCTTCCGACCTCAGCCCGCCGGGTCGATCCGCTTCGCCATCTGCTGTGAGGTGACCTCGAAGCCCAGACTGCGGTAGAGCCCGATCGCCACGGTGTTCGTCCCGAACACGTTCAGACCCAGCTCGGGCACCTTGAGCTGGGCGAGTTCGACCTCGATGAGCTGGATCATCCGGCGTGCGTACCCGTGTCCCCGGTGCTCCTCGTGCACCTCGATGTTGTGGATCCACGCCTGGTCCGGGGCGGCGGCCGTCGGCAGTGTCACCCAGATCCAGCCGACCTCGGTGTCACCGACCCGGCCCATCCGCAGCAGCGCCCCCTCGGTGGCCGCGCCCGCCGGCAGCGACTCCCGGATCTGACTGCTCGACCGATCAAGGGCCGCCTCCGGGGTCATCCCCCGGTGCGCCACCAGGTCATCGGCGTACCCCTGCTCCAGCGACACCAGCAGCCGGGCCAGCTCCTGCGCCGTCATCGGCATCAACGTCAATTCCACAGTCGCTCCCCTTCGTCGTCGCCAGCGGGTAGTGCAGCAGAACCCGCCCGGACACGCCACCGGGTTCGCCACGGCGGGACGGCCAGGCGTGCGCGACCCGGCCATGATGACGAGCTCACGTCAGCGACGGCCACCTCGACAATCCGGAAGGGGTGGCCACCGGAGGGGAAATGGGTTGTCCGGCGGCGTGGACGGGGCGCACGGTGAGTAGGTGACGCAACAGACCACCAACCGGATCGGCTGGACGGACCTGCCCGAGCGGGTCCGGACGTCGGTGCAGGAGATCATCGGCGATCGGGTGGTCGAGGCGGTGTCCCAACCGGGCGGCTACTCGCCGGGCACCGCGGACCGGGTCCGCACCGCGACCGGTCGGCGGGCGTTCGTCAAGGCGATCAGCCCGGCGCAGAACCCGGACAGCCCCGGAATGCACCGGGCGGAGGCCCGTACGGCCGCCGCCCTGCCGGCCTCGGCACCGACACCCCGACTGTTGGGCTGCCACGACGACGGCGAGTGGGTGGCGCTGGTCTTCTCCGACGTGGACGGTCGACACCCGGCCACCCCGTGGCGGGCCGACGAGCTGACCCGCGTCCTGAAGGCCCTGGAGGTGATGGCCGCGGTGCTCACCCCGAGCCCGGTGACGCACGTGCCGACCGCCGCCGACCTGCTGGCCGAGGACTTCGCCGGGTGGCACCGGATCGCCGCCGACCCACCGGCTGTGCTGGACCCGTGGGCCCGGGAGCACCTGGACCAACTGCGCGCCGCCGCCGACCACGGCATCGCCGCGCTGACTGGTGACACGCTCTGTCACGTGGACGTACGGGCCGACAACCTGCTGCTCGACGCGACCGGCACGCTCACCGTCGTCGACTGGCCGTGGGCCTGCCGGGGGCCGGCCTGGCTGGACACCGCGCTGCTGCTGGTCAACGTCCGGCTGCACGGCGGGCACGACACCGAGTCCCTGCTGCGCCGGCTGCCCATCACCGCCGAGGTCGACCCGATGACGCTCACCGGCGTGTACGCCGGGTTGGCCGGGTTCTTCGCCGACGGCGCTCGTCGTCCGCCACCGCAGGGCATCCCCACCGTCCGCGCGTTTCAGCAGGCCCAGGCCGACGCCCTGCTCCCGTGGCTGGCCACCCGCCTCCGGTGACCCGGCGGGCGGGTCAGGGCGTCGTCGGCGTCGACTGCAGGTGGCGTGCCAGTTGCGCCAGGTCGGCAAGGCGCAGATCGCCGTCGAGGCCCTTCAGCGCGGCGGTCATCGCACCGGCCGCCCGCCCGGCCCGCAGCCCCACCTCGGCGTCCTCGACCACCAGGCACCGCGCCACGGGCACGCCCAGCAGAGCGGCGGCCCGCAAATAGCCCTCCGGGTCCGGCTTGCCCACCCGCACGTCCTCCACGGTGACCAGCACCGGCGCGACGATGCCGGCGGCACCGAGCCGAGCCTCGGCCAGTCGCGCGTCCGCGCTGGTCACCACCGCCCAGGGCAACTCCAACCGGGCCAGCGCGCTCAGCAGGTCGTGCGCCCCGACGGTGGCCGTCACGTCGGACAGGTCGTCGTACTGCAACGAGAGCTGTCGCGCCGCAGCCGCGGCGACCGCGCTGTCGTCGAGCGCGGGCAGCAGCCGGCGGATGGTCCGGTCGGCGGGGCTACCGTGCGCGATCGCCAGCGCCGCAGCGGGGTCGACGGTGTATTCGACGGCCCACCGCTCCCAGGCCCGCTCGACGGCGGCGTCGGAGTCGACCAAAGTGCCATCCATGTCGAACAGCACCGCGCCGATGCCTGCCAATGTCACGCCACGCTCCCCCTGATGCTCGTCGGACGACAATAGCCGCCCCGCTCCCCCGCCCCAAGATCCGCGCAACTTCGGGGATCCTGCTGCCTCACCGACTGCTGAGGCAGCAACAACACTGAAGTTGCGCGAATCTTGGCGGGTGGTGTCCTCAGCTCGGCAGGGGGCCTCAACCATCCGCCGCACGGGAGGCGTTCTTCTCACCGAGGGGGTGGGCATGACCGAGACGTTCCACGAGTTCGTGGTGCAGCGTTCGCCGGCGCTGTCCCGGACCGCCTACCTCCTCACCGGTGACCATCAACTCGCCGAAGACCTCGTGCAGACCGCCCTGGCGCGCACCTACCGCCACTGGCGGCGCATCCGCGACGGCGACCCCGAGGCGTACGTCCGCCGCGTGATGTACCACCAACAGGTCTCCTGGTGGCGACGGCGACGCCTCGCCGAACGCCTCGAAGCCGAACCCACCGAACGGGCCGGCGGCGACCACACCGACACCACCGCCCTACGACTGACCCTCACCGCCGCGCTGCGCCACCTCACCCCCCGCCAACGGGCCGTCATCGTGCTGCGCTACTACGAGGACCGCACCGAAGCGCAGGTCGCCGACCTGCTCGGCTGCTCTCTCGGCACCGTCAAACGCCACGCCCACGACGCACTGCGCCGACTCCGAGCGGTCGCTCCCGACCTGCTGGACGCCGCCGCGGAGAGGAGCACCCGATGACCGCCCGGCTCCGCGACGCACTGCGTGTCACCGCCGAGGACGTGCCCACCTACCCGGTGTACGAGCGCGCTCTCGCCACCGCCCGCCGCGACCGTCTGCGCCGCGTGGGCGTCGGCGCCGCGGCGTTGTTGCTGCTCGCGTTGGCCGGCGTCGTGGTGCCGCTGACGCGTACCCCCGGCCTCGACCCGGCCGCCGCCGCGAACGCCGCGCTGCCCGACCACATCGCCCTGCCGCCGATCGGCACGCTGCATGTCACCGACCGTCCCCGGCTCGGTCCGGCGTCGGTCATCTTCGACGGGCCGGCGCCGCGTCTGCACGGTTGGAACGACGTGAACGTGGTCGGCGTGGTCGACGCGGACTCCGACCGCTACCGGATCATGCGGATGGGCGGGGAGTCACTGGCGGGCGTGTCGGTCCACCTCTCCCCCGACGGCCGGTACGTGGCCCGGCCGGACGGGGTCCAGGACGATCCGGGCGTCGAGGTCATCGACTTGATCACCGGCCGGACCCAGCGACTCACGTCGCCCGTCGACCGCAGTGTCTGGAGCACACCTGTCGGCTGGTCCGCTGACGGCGGGTCGCTGGTGGTCAGTGACGAAGTGCCGGTCGCGTTCGAAGGGGCCACGTACACCACCGTGCTGAGTGCGGTGACCCTCGGCGGGGAGCGTTGGACCAGGCTGGCCGCCGGCGCCCAGGAGGCCCGCTTCGGCTCGACCGTCGCCGCCGCCCCGGGTCGGCTCGCCTACCAGTACGGCCGCACCGTCGCGGTGACCGATCTGGCTGGCCGCGAGCTCTCCTCGTTCGCCCTGCCCGACGAGACATGGTTGGCCGGCAAGGGAGCGTGGCGTCCAGACGGCAGGAATCTGACGCTGGCCTCCCGCCGGGCGGACAGCGAGTGGACCCTGCGCCAGGTCGACCCCGCCAGCGGCCGGGACGTCGGTCCACTACGCCTGCCCGCTGTGTCCGGGGTCGTCGCCATCCGGCTGCTCGGCTGGGCGCCGGACGGGTCGGCGCTGGTGGCGGCCTATCAGCCGGACCCCCTCGCCCCCGACCTGCCGCTCGAGGAGCAGACGGCCCCGCCCACGAGCGACCAGCGCGTGCGCACCGTACGGGTGCTCGCGCTCACGCCCGGAGCCACCGCACCGCGAACCGTGTTGACCGCGCCGGACCAGGTCATCGCCGTCGACGTCGCCGACCAGGTGGTCCGCAGCGGACGCGTCCGCGACGCGCAGCCGCCGGGCGGAGTGGGTGGTCGGTTCTGGCTCTGGACGGGTCTCGTCACCATGCTGATCACGGTCGGAGTGTTGTACGCGAGCCGCCAACGGATCGCGCTGTGGCTCGACGATCGACGCGTCAGGCGGGCCCGCCGACCTGGCGGGTGAGAGACGGCAGCGGCCCCGCCGGCGTCACTCGTCCCGATCCAGCACCGGCCGGACGGCATCGACGAACGAGATCCGGTGATTGGTCCGCAGCTCGATCGCGGCGAGCCAGCGCTCCCGATGGCCCTCGCGCAAGGGCGTCGTCGCCCCGCCCGGCTCGTCGCCCAGCCGACGCTGGTCGGCGTGCTCCGCACCGATGCTGGTCAGCACAGCCCGGGCCGCCGACACCACCTCCGCCGGCCCTTCCAACAACACCAGGTTGTACGCCTCGTCCACGGCGCGCATCGCCGCGTACGCCTCGTCGTGGCTCGAAACCGGCTCACTCCCGCCGGCTTCGAGCCACCGCCGGTCCAACTGCCGGTACGCCTGGTCGCAGGCGCTCAGGAACCCGACGTACGCGTCCCGCCGTAGCTCGTCCCGGCGCGTCGCCCGCCGTTCGACGCTCTCCTGGCGGGCCACGGCGAGCTGGTGGGCCAGTTGCCGTCGGGTGCTCAGCGCGCCGACCAACCCGGTCAGGGCGGCGGCGGCCAATGTGGACAGTGAGGTGATCAATGCGACGGCGACGGTGTCCTGCACCCGCCCATCATGGCGGCGCGCGCAGTGGGCGTCGTCACCCGGGCGCGGGTCGACTCCGGGTCAGCACGCGGTCGATGGCTGGCAGTCGGGCAGCTCGACACGCCGAACGCCGCGCTGCTGAGCTGCCAGGGATCGTTCGCGGGCACGTACTGCTGCCGTTTTCATGATGAGGGGTGGGCGCGGCAGGTTTCGAACCTGCGACCCCCCGCTTGTAAGGCGGGTGCTCTCCCACTGAGCTACGCGCCCGGATCGCCCGTGCGGCGGGCCGGTGGTGGGCAAGCTTACCTTGCCCGCCACCGGCTCGGGCGCACGGCGTACCCCGGTCAGACGGTCGCTGCGGCGATGGCCTTGCGCCAGCCCTGCTGGTCGCGGGCCTCGCCCGGGCCGTTCATCTCGGCGAAGCGGACCACGCCGGCCTTGTCGATGACGAAGGTGCCCCGGTTGGCGAACCCTGCGACGTCGTTGAAGACCCCGTACGCCTGGGCGACACCGCCGTGCGGCCAGAAGTCGGCCAGCATGGGGAACTGGTAGCCCTCGCGGTCAGCCCAGATCTTGTGGCTGTAGGCCGAGTCGACGCTGATGGTCAGCACCTGGACGTCGTCGTTCACGTACTCGTCGAGGTTGTCCCGTATCTCGGACAGCTCACCCCGGCAGGTGCCGGTGAAGGCGAGCGGGTAGAAGACCAGCAGGACGACGCGCCTGCCCCGGAAGCCCGAGAGCCGGACCTCCTGGTTGTTCTGGTCCTTGAGCACGAAGTCCGGTGCCTCGGCACCAACCTCGATGGGCATGCGAACTCTCCTCGGGTCGGGTCACGAAAACGGCACCGGCTTGCCACCCGGCGGTACGGACCGCCGGGCGCGCGAAGCGGCACGGGCTACTTCTTGGCCTTGGCCCCTCGGCGCAGCACCAGACGTGCGCCGCTCCAGTCCCGGCCGGCGTTGACGGTCGAGGTCTGCTGAAGGCCGGCGGTGGGTGCGGACTCCGCGACCTCACTCGGCTCGACGTGCCCGTCACGCCCCGCCTTCGGGGTGAGGAGCCACACGACCCCGTTGTCGGCCAGCGGGCCGAGGGCATCGACGAGAAGCTCGAAAAGGTCACCGTCGCCGTCGCGGTACCAAACCAGCACGGCGTCGACCACCTCGTCGGTGTCCTCGTCGACCAGATCTCCACAGCGGTCGGTCAGGGCGTCTCGGAGATCCTGGTCGACGTCGTCGTCGTACCCCATCTCCATGACGACCATCCCCGGTTCGATTCCGAACCGGTCCGCCAGGCTGCGTACCCCGTCGGCGGCCTGACCAGCGGTCGCGCTCACTGTCGCGTGCCTCCTCATCTCGTCCCTGCTCGCGGCGTCGGTGCGACGCCGTCAGGCAAAGTCCACACAGTTGTGCGTCCGCGCGCAAGTGGCGCACCGGGTGGAACGGAATTTACCGTGCCAGCAGCGTACGGGCACCGTCGGTAATGGCTTCCGCGGAGACCAGTACGTGACGTGCTGCCGGACCTAATGGTACAAACGAGTCAACTGCCGCTACTCGTCGCGCGGCACCGACATATCCGGCGTCGACCAGCGCGGCGATCACTCCCTCGCCGACCCCGCCGGAGCGGCGTGTCTCGTCCACCACCAGCACCCGACCGGTCGCCGAGGACTCCCGGATGATGTCGGCCACCGGCAGGGGGGCCAACCAGCGCAGGTCCACCACCCGGGTGCCCACCCCCTCCTCGGCGAGGACGGCCGCTGCCCGCAGCGACATCCGCACCCCGTTACCGAAGGTGATGATGGTCAGGTCGTCCGCCGAACCGACCCGGTAGACCCGGGCCCGGCCGATCGGCACGTGCCCGGCCACCCACGCCCCCGGCTCCGGGTATCCGGCCAGCCACTCCCCGTCGCCATCGGCGTACAGGTCGCGGGTGTGGTAGAGCGCGATCGGCTCCAGGAACACGCAGACACTGCCGTCCACCGCCGCGCTGGCCAGGCAGGTCCGCAGCATGGGCGCGGCGTCGTCCGGCCGCGCCGGCACCGCGACCACCAGACCAGGCACATCCCGGAGTACGGCCACCGAGTTGTCGTTGTGGAAGTGCCCGCCGAACCCCTCCTGGTACGCCAGCCCGGCCACCCGGACCACCATCGGGTTGCGGAACGCCCCCTGCGAGAAGAACCGCATGGTGGCCGCCTCGCCGCGCAGCTGGTCCTCGGCGTTGTGCAGGTACGCCAGGTACTGGATCTCCGGCACCGGCAGCATCCCGGCCAGCCCCGCGCCCAGGCCCAACCCCAGCACCGACGTCTCGTCCAACAGGGTGTCGAAGACCCGGGCCGCCCCGAAACGGTCGCGCAGCCCCTTCGTCACCCCGTACACGCCGCCCTTGGCAGCCACGTCCTCACCGAAGATCGCCATCTGCGGGTGGTCGAGCATCCCGTCGGCGAGCGCCGCGTTGATGCTCTGCGCCAGGGTCATCGGCCCGCTCAGCTCCGGCGGCTTGCCACCGAACGCCTCCGCCCGGGCACCCGCGCCCGGGCCGCTGGCCCGTGCCGCGGCGTCGGCCACCGCCCGCGCCACCCGCATCGGGCGGCGGGGCGCCAACGTCGACACCACGTCGGCCGCGGAGGCCAGCTTCGGCTCGCCCAGCACCTCCTCGGCCAGCCGGCGTACCTGCCAGCCGGTCTCGTCGTACCGGGCCAGCAGCTCCTCGCCGGTCGCCACACCGGCGTCGACGAGCAGCCGCGCGGTGGCGGCCACCGGGTCCCGGTCCAGGTCCTCGGCCAGCTCGGCCGGGCTGCGGTACGCCGACTCCGCGTCCGCACCGGCGTGCCCCATCAGCCGTACGGTGCGCAGGTGCAGCACGGCCGGCCGCCGGGTACGGCGCACCCAGGCCGCGGCCTCCGCCGCCACCGCGTACGTCTGCACCGGGTCGGCCCCGTCCGCGCTGAAGTAGCGGATGCCTGGCTTGGCCCGCAGGGTCGTCTCGACCCAGCCCTCAGGTGTTCGGACGCTGATGCCCAGCCCGTTGTCCTCGCAGACGAAGAGCACCGGGATGCGCAGCTTGCCGTGGTCGTACCACCCGGCGGTGTTGAAGGCGGCGGTGGCGCTGGCGTGGTTGACCGAGGCGTCGCCGAACGAGCAGACCACGATCGCGTCCGGTGGCCAGGGGGCGTGCGCGGCGCCCGCAGCGCTGCCGACCCGGACCCCCGCCCCGGTACGCCGCCCGGCGCTGTCCAGCCGGCGCAGCCGTTCCACGGCCAGTCCCATGCCGACCGCGCGGGGCAGGTGCGAGGCGATGGTGGAGGTGGTCGGCACGATGGCCAGGTCGGCCCGGCCGAACACCTTGTGCCGGCCGCCGGCGATCGGCTCCTGGCTGGAGGCGACCATGCCGCGCAGCACGTCCCGGGCCGCGTCCGCGTACGCCGCGAACCCGCCGGTGGGCGGCTCGGTCCCGGACGGCTCGGACGGCTCGGACTGGTCGGCTGCCTCGGGCTCGGCGGCGGGCCCCGGGCCCACGGCTCGCTGCGGGTCCACGACGGGCTGCGTGCCGGTGGCTGGTTGCGTGCCGGTGGCTGGTTGCGTGCCGGTGGCTGGTTGCGTGCCGGCGGGTCGTTGCGTGTCGGCGGGCGGCTGTGCCTGGTCCGCAGGCGTCGCCTCGGCGGCAGCCTGCGCGGCGCGCTGGCAGTAGAACGCGCCGGAGCGGTAGTGCAGCAGCGCCGGGTCGGTGGGACGTAGCGCGGCGGCGACCGCGGCGTTGCCCTCGTGCCCGGCCGAGCCGATCGTGTAGAAGCCCTCCCCGAAGCTGCGCAGCCAACGGCCGGCCAGGTCGAGCTGCCGGCTGGTCACCTGTGCGTCGAACAGGTCCAGCACCTGCGCGCCGGTCAGTGGGGCGTCGTCGGTGACCGGGTCAGCGGGATCACGCCGTTGCTGCGCGGCGGGCAGCGCCGCCAGCGTCTCCCGGAATCGGTCGTCGAGGTCTTGCGGGGTGGTCACGTCGGACAGCATTACCGACGGGAGGCCGCCTCGCCCAGTGGGACACGGCCGGGGCGGGTCGGCTCACTCCGGCCCGCAGGGCTCCGGGCAGCCACCGTCGGACACCTTCCACACCAGGTCACGAAGGGTGCTCAGCTCCCGGTCGGTCAGCCCCGACAGGAGTCGGGAGTCAGACATCACCTCGGTCACCCGGTCCCGTTCGACGCGCCCCTTCTCGGTCACCACCAACGTCTTCTGCCGCCGGTCCGCCGGGTCGGTGCGGCGCTCGACCAACCCGGCCTGCTCCAGCTTGTCGACCAGCACCGTCACGTTCGACCGGTCACAGCCGAGTTGACCGGCGAGGTCACGGGCGGGCAGCGGGTGGTCCGGGTCCAGTTCACGCAACGCCCGGGCCGCCGCCGGGGTGAGTCCCAACTCGGCGAACGCGGAGCCCTGCCGGTGCCGCAGGGCGTCGCTCACGTGGGCCATCCGGCGTAGCACATCGGCGGCGAGACCGGCCCGATCCACCGGCCCACCTGCTGCGGAACCCACCTCCTGCGTCACGGCCACATCGTACGCACGGGGCCGGTCACCGAGGCCCCCGACCGAAGCCTCTAGATCCGCGCAACATCAGGGAAGTTGCTGTCTCGGCGCGCGTTGAGGCAGCACTTTCAGGGAAGTTGCGCGGATCTAGAGGGCGCAACGGCGGCGTGAGGCGCGGTCAGCCGGGGAGGAAGGAGAAGCGGACCTGGCGGGTGGGGTTGTCACCGTTGGTGTCGACCAGGCAGACGGACTGCCAGGTGCCGAGGGCCAGCCGGCCGCCGAGCACCGGCAGTGTGGCGTACGGCGGAATGAACGCCGGCAGCACGTGGTCCCGGCCGTGGCCGGGCGAGCCGTGCCGGTGCCGCCAGCGGTCGTCGGTGGGCAGCAGCGCGTCGATGGCGGTCAGCAGGTCGTCGTCGGAGCCGGAGCCCGTCTCGATGATCGCGAGGCCGGCGGTGGCGTGTGGCACGAAGACGTGCAGCAGTCCGTCACCCTCACTGGAGACGAACTGCTGGGCCTCTGCGGTGATGTCGTGGACGCTCGGGCGGGACCCGGTCCGGACGGTGATGACGTCGCTGCGCATACGTCGCATTCTGCCCGAGCGGGTCAGGACCCGCCGCCACCGCCACCAGAGTCCCCACCACCCCCACCGCCGGAGTCGCCACCGCCGCCGGACCAGTCCCAGCCGCCCGAGTCGCTCCCGTAGTAGGTCGCCGGGATACCTGTGTCGGCGTGCCTGCGGCGCTGGCCGGGCACGGGCCGCGCCCTCCGGTCAGCAGGTGCCAGCAGGCCGCCGCGCAACTGGGCCGCGCCGAAGACGGCCGCGGCCAGGGCGAGGACGATGATCGGGAGCACGGCGGGATCACCCGACAGGAGCACCCAGGTCGCTGGGATCGCCGCGAGCACCCCGACCGCCAGGAGTGCACCGCCGACAACTACTCGTCGCCCGAACATGTCACCACGGTAGGAAACGAGAACAAGGGCCGAAAGCTCGTCGTCGCGCTAAGTTACCGACGGGTACCTGTGTTGAGCGTCGCGTCAGGGGCCCCTAGACGTGACGACAGGTGCCACCAGGGGGCAGGATGGCGCTAGAGACCTATCCCACACACAACCGAGGGAACGCCTGTGGCTACGGAACGCAAGCGCCCGGTGATCAGCGACGGCCTACCGAGCCAGCTTCCGGACATCGACCCTGACGAGACAAGCGAATGGGTCGAGTCGCTTGACGGTGTCATCGACGAACGCGGCGCCAAACGCGCCCGCTACGTCATGCTGCGCCTGCTGGAGCGGGCCCGTGAGCGCCAGGTCGGGGTTCCGCCCCTGACCACCACCGACTACATCAACACCATCCCGTCGGAACGCGAACCGTGGTTCCCGGGTGACGAGCACGTCGAGCGGCGGATCCGGGCGTACGTCCGGTGGAACGCCGCGATGCTGGTGCACCGGGCGCAGCGCCCGGAGATCGGCGTCGGCGGGCACATCTCGACCTTCGCCAGCTCGGCTTCGCTCTACGAGGTGGGCTTCAACCACTTCTTCCGGGGCAAGAACCACCCGGGCGGCGGCGACCACATCTTCTACCAGGGCCACGCCTCCCCCGGCATGTACGCGCGGGCGTTCCTGGAGGGGCGGCTCAGCGAGCACCAGCTCGACGGGTTCCGCCAGGAGTTGTCGCACCCCGGCGGCGGGCTGCCGTCGTACCCGCACCCGCGGCTGATGCCGGACTTCTGGGAGTTCCCCACCGTCTCGATGGGTCTCGGCGGTCTGAACGCGATCTACCAGGCCCGGTTCAACCGGTACCTGCAGCACCGCGGCATCAAGGACACCTCGCAGCAGCACGTGTGGGCGTTCCTGGGCGACGGTGAGATGGACGAGCCGGAGACGCTGGGCGCCATCGGTGTGGCCGCCCGCGAGGAGCTGGACAACCTCACCTTCGTGATCAACTGCAACCTCCAGCGGCTGGACGGCCCGGTCCGGGGCAACGGCAAGGTCATGCAGGAGCTGGAGTCGTTCTTCCGGGGTGCCGGCTGGAACGTGATCAAGGTCGTCTGGGGCCGCGAGTGGGACCCGCTGCTCGCAGCGGACACCGACGGCGCGCTGGTCAACCTCATGAACACCACGACCGACGGCGACTACCAGACCTACAAGGCGGAGTCGGGCGCGTACGTGCGGGAGCACTTCTTCGGGCGCGACGCGCGGACCCGCAAGATGGTCGACCCGCTCAGCGACGACGAGATCTGGAACCTCAAGCGGGGTGGGCACGACTACCGCAAGCTCTACGCGGCCTACAAGGCGGCCACCGAGCACACCGGTCAGCCCACCGTCATCCTGGCGAAGACGATCAAGGGCTGGACGCTCGGCTCGCACTTCGAGGGCCGCAACGCGACCCACCAGATGAAGAAGCTGACGCTGGAGGACCTGAAGACCTTCCGCGACCGGCTCTACCTGGACATCCCGGACAAGGCGCTGGAGGACAACCCCTACCTGCCGCCGTACTACAACCCGGGTGAGAAGTCCGAGGAGATCCAGTACCTCAAGGAGCGCCGCGAGCAGCTCGGCGGCTACCTGCCGTCCCGGCGGACCAGCACCAAGCGGCTGACCATCCCCGGTCCGGAGCGGTTCGCCGACGTCAAGCGCGGCTCGGGCAAGCAGAAGGTGGCCACCACGATGGCCTTCGTCCGCCTGCTCAAGGACATCATGAAGGACAAGGAGTTCGGCAAGCGCTGGGTGCCGATCATCCCGGACGAGGCCCGCACCTTCGGTCTCGACTCGATCTTCCCCACCGCGAAGATCTACTCGCCGCACGGCCAGCGCTACACCTCGGTCGACCGGGAGCTGTTCCTGTCGTACAAGGAGTCGACGACCGGGCAGATCCTGCACGAGGGGATCAACGAGGCCGGCTCGGTGGCCTCGTTCACCGCGGCCGGTTCGGCGTACGCCACGCACGACGAGCCGATGATCCCGATGTACATCTTCTACTCGATGTTCGGGTTCCAGCGGACCGCCGACGGGCTGTGGGCGGCGGCCGACCAGATGGCCCGGGGCTTCCTGCTCGGCGCCACCGCCGGTCGCACCACGCTCAACGGTGAGGGCCTCCAGCACGAGGACGGCCACTCGATGCTGATCGCCGCCACCAACCCGGCGGTGGTCGCGTACGACCCGGCGTTCTCGTTCGAGATCGCGCACATCATGGAGCACGGCCTGCACCGGATGTACGGGGACGCGCAGGAGAACGTCTTCTACTACCTGACGGTCTACAACGAGCCGATCCTTCAGCCGGCCGAGCCGGCCGGGGTGGACGTGGAGGGCCTGCTCAAGGGCATCTACCGCTACTCCCCCGCACCGGAGGTCGACGGCCCGAAGGCCAACGTGCTCGCCTCGGGCACCGGCATGCAGTGGGCGCTCAAGGCCCAGCAGCTGCTCGCCCAGGACTGGGGGGTGGCCGCCGACGTCTGGTCGGTGACCTCCTGGACCGAGCTGCGCCGCGACGCGGTGGAGACCGAGGAATACAACCTCCTCAACCCGGGCGCCGAGGCGAAGGTTCCGTACATCCAGCAGAAGCTGGCCGACGCGGACGGGCCGAAGGTCGCGGTCAGCGACTGGATGCGTGCGGTGCCGGATCTGATCGCCCGCTGGGTGCCCGGCGACTACACGTCGCTCGGCACCGACGGCTTCGGCATGTCGGACACCCGGCACGCGCTGCGTCGGCACTTCCACGTCGACGCGGAGTCGATCGTGGTGGCCACGCTGCGGCAGCTTGCCCGCAGCGGCGCGGTGGCGGCCACCGTGCCGGCCGAGGCCGCCAAGAAGTACGCGATCGACGACGTCAACGCCGCCCCGGTCGGCGAGACCGGCGGCGACAGCTGATCCAGCACGACCAAGGAAGGGCCCGGCGCGCAAGCGCCGGGCCCTTCCTTCGGTAAGACCCACCCCCACTCGGGTCGATCATGGAGTTGTGGTGGGGGACGAAGCTGTCAAGTCACCTCGCAACGGGCACCACAACTCCATGATCGACCGCAGCGGAGGGGCGCAGCGGAGGGCCCAGCGGGGTCCGGAGCCGGAAGCGGCGGCGGTCCGGGGTCCCTGGCGGGGATCCGGACCACCGCCGTCGCGGGTGACGCCGGGAGGATGTGCGCTCGTCAGCCGACGGCGGCCAGGTCGGTGAGCCGGGCCAGCGAGTCCTCCAGGTCGGCGCCGACCCGACGTAGTCCGAGGCGCAGCAGGGCCGCCTTGACCGGACCGGCCGGCCAGCGGACGACGATGAGCCGCACGACGGTCCCGCCCTCCTCTTCGTCGGTGGTGAGCTGGACGTAGATCTCGGTGCGCGCCTCCGCACGAGCACCGGCACCCTTGGCCCGTTCCCGCCAGCCGATCAGCGTCGGCTCCTGGTAGGCGATCACCTCGGCCTCATGCGCCGAGCCGCGCCCCGCCTGGACCAGTTGTCGCCGGCCGAAGCCCTCTCCCGAGAGCACTTCGGCCGCGCGGACACCCGCCAACCAGGCCGGCAACTGCTCGGCCCGCTGGACAACATCCCAGACCACTTCAATCGGCGCCGCCACGTGCGCACTGCGTTCAACGAGGATCATTTCCGTCTTCCTCCGGTGAGGACATCCCACGATATCGGCACTCTATGCGTTAAATCGGACTTACCTGGACGGGTTCGGAAAAAGACACGCCGATCAACCATTGCGGATTGCGCCAAGCCGGCCTATGGCGCATTCATCGAGAGCGCCCTAAAGTCCCGAGCACGTTTCACGTTGACCGGGAGGGCGCATGTCGACCGCACCGATGCCCCAGTTCCCCACCGGCTTCCGTTGGGGTGTCTCCACATCGGCCCATCAGATCGAGGGCGCCACAGCGGTCGACGGGCGTGGTCCGTCCATCTGGGACACGTTCGCGCGCTCCCCCGGCCGGATCGGTGACGGCAGCACCGGCGAGGTGGCCTGCGACCACTACCACCGGCACACCGAGGACGTCGCGTTGCTGGCCGGGCTGGGCGTTTCCGCGTACCGGTTCTCGATCGCCTGGCCGCGGGTGCAGCCCACCGGCACGGGCCCGGCCAACCCGGCCGGCCTGGACTTCTACGACCGGCTGGTCGACGAGCTGCTGGCCGCCGGCGTCGACCCCGTGGCGACCCTCTACCACTGGGACCTGCCCCAACCCCTGGAAGACGCCGGCGGCTGGCTGCACCGCGACACCGCCGCCCGGTTCGCCGAGTACGCCGACCTGACCGCCGCCCGACTCGGCGACCGGGTCCGGCTCTGGATCACCTTGAACGAACCATTCATCCACATGAGCCTCGGGTACGGCATGGGAGTGCACGCTCCCGGTCGGATGATGCTCTTCGACGCCTTCCCGGTCGCCCACCACCAACTGCTCGGGCACGGGCTCGCGGTCGCCGCGCTGCGGGCCCGCACCACCAGCCCGGTGGCGATCGCCAACAACTACTCGCCCGTGCGGGTGCTCGGCGACCGCGACGCCGACCGGGCCGC
Source organism: Micromonospora sp. C81 (assembly GCF_018070425.1). Taxonomy (NCBI): domain Bacteria; kingdom Bacillati; phylum Actinomycetota; class Actinomycetes; order Micromonosporales; family Micromonosporaceae; genus Micromonospora; species Micromonospora sp. C81. The sequence goes on along the minus strand of NZ_JAGPXS010000021.1, from coordinate 28,261 downwards.
CGGGGCCGCCTACGAGGCGCTGCACAACCGGCTCTTCACCGACCCGCTGCTCGGTCCCGGTTACCCGGAGCTGCCCGGCTTCGACCCGGGCGTCATCCACCCCGGCGACCTCGACACGATCGCCGCGCCGATCGACGTGCTCGGGGTCAACTACTACAACCCCACCGGCGTACGGGCGGCAGAGGAGGGTTCACCGCTGCCGTTCGACCTGGTGCCGCTGGACGGCTACCCGCGTACCGCCTTCGACTGGCCGGTGGCCCCCGACGGGCTGCACGAGCTGCTCGGCTGGCTGCACGACACCTACGGCGACGCGCTGCCACCCATCGAGATCACCGAGAGCGGCTGCGCGTACGACGACGCGCCGGACACCGACGGGCAGGTGGCCGACCCGGAGCGGATCGCGTACCTCGACGGGCACCTGCGCGCCGTCCGGGCCGCCATCGACGACGGAGTCGACGTTCGCGGGTACTTCGTCTGGTCGCTGCTGGACAACTGGGAGTGGGCCGAGGGGTTCACGAAACGCTTCGGCCTGGTGCACGTCGACTACGCCACCCAGAGGCGTACGCCGAAGTCGTCGTACACCTGGCTGCGGGACGTGATCGCGGCCTCCCGGCCGGGGTCGGCGCGGTGACCACCCTCGACCCGACGCCGGCGTCGCTGCCGGCGGCGCTCGCCGAGCCGACCGTGCCGGTGCGACGCGGCTGGATCGGGTTGATCTTCGCCGCCAACCTCGGCGTCTGGATGGCGTTCTTCACGCCCATCCAGGTGCTGCTGCCTCAGCAGATCGAGCAGATCGCACCCGGCGACAAGGAGAACATGCTGGCCGTGGTCACCGGCCTCGGCGCCTTGGCCGCGGTGCTCGCCAACCCCCTCGCCGGCGCGCTCTCCGACCGCACCTGCCTGCGGGTGGCCGGCCGCGAGTTCGGTCGCCGGCACGTCTGGACGGCGGGCGGGGCCCTGCTGGGCGCGGCGGCCCTGGTGCTGTTGGCCCAGCAGCGGACCATCCTCGGGGTCGCGCTCGGCTGGGTGGCCGCGCAGGTCTGCTTCAACGCGATGCTGGCCAGCCTCAGCGCCGCCGTCCCGGACCGGGTCCCGGTGACCCAGCGCGGTGGCGTCTCGGGCTGGGTGGGCATCCCGCAGGCGCTCGGGCTGGTGCTCGGCGCGGTGCTGGTGACCGCAGTGGTCACCGGCAACGCCGCCGGCTATCTGGCCATCGCCGTGGCCATCCTGCTGTTGTCGCTGCCGTTCGCGCTGTTCACCCCCGACGAGCCGCTGCCACGTACGCACCGGCCCGTGGTGCGCACCCGGGCGTTGCTGGCCTCGATGTGGATCAGCCCGCGTCGGCACCCGGACTTCGCCTGGGCCTGGATCACCCGGTTCCTGGTGCAGCTCGGCAACGCCCTGGGCACCCTCTACCTGCTGTACTTCCTCACCGACGGGGTGCACCACCCCGATCCTGAGGGTGGGCTGCTGGTGCTGATCCTGCTCTACACGCTCGGCATGATGCTGACCGCTGTGGTCGCCGGACGGCTGTCGGACCGTTCCGGACGCCGCAAGATCTACGTCATCGCATCCGGGGTGATCATGGCGGTGGCGGCGCTGCTGCTGGCGGTGGCGCCGGTCTGGCCGATGGCGATCGTCGCCGCGCTGCTGCTCGGCGCCGGCTACGGCGTCTACCTCGCCGTGGACGCCGCGTTGATCACGCAGGTGCTGCCCCGGGCCACCGACCGGGCCAAGGACCTGGGCGTCATCAACATCGCGAACTCCGCGCCGCAGGTGCTCGGCCCGGCGCTCTCCGCCCCGCTCGTCGTGTACCTGGGTGGCTATCCCACGCTCTACGCCGTCACCGCTGTGGTCACCCTGATCGGCAGCGCGCTGGTCGTCAAGATCCGCTCGGTTCCCTGAGTCGAGGCCCCTGGCGGAATGCGCTCGACCGTCGCCGTAGGCTGGGGGACGTGACAGTACGTGTGCGCTTCGCCCCCTCCCCGACCGGCATGTTCCACGTCGGCGGCGCCCGCTCGGCGCTGCAGAACTGGATCTACGCCAAGCAGCAGGGCGGGGTGTTCGTGCTGCGTATCGAGGACACCGACGCGGCGCGCAACAAGCCCGAGTGGACCGAGGGGATCCTCTCCGCGCTGGACTGGATCGGCATCTCGCGGGGCAGCTACGAGGGCCCGCACTTCCAGTCGGAGAACGCCGGCGAGCACCGGGCCGCCGCCGCCCGGCTCTACGAGTCGGGTCGCGCCTACTACTGCGACTGCACCCGCGAGGACGTGCAGGCCCGCACCGGCTCGCAGTACCAGGGCTACGACGGCTACCACCGCGACCGTGGCCTCGGCCCGGGCCCAGGGCACGCGCTGCGCTTCCGTACGCCGGACGAGGGCGCGACAGTGGTCGTCGACCTGATCCGCGGTGAGCCCACCTTCGAGAACAAGCTCATCGAGGACTTCGTCATCGCCCGGGGCGACGGCTCGCCGGTCTTCCTGCTGGCCAACGTCGTGGACGACATGACCATGGGGATCACCCACGTGATCCGGGCCGAGGAGCACCTGCCCAACACGCCCAAGCAGCAGCTGCTCTGGGACGCCCTCGGGGTCAAGCCGCCGATCTGGGCCCACGTGCCGGTGGTGGTCAACGAGAAGCGGCAGAAGCTCTCCAAGCGCCGGGACAAGGTCGCTCTGGAGGCGTACCGCGAGGAGGGCTACCTCCCCGGCGCCATGCGCAACTACCTGATGCTGCTCGGCTGGGCGCCGTCGGGCGACCGGGAGATCGTTCCCTGGTCGGTCATCGAGGAGGAGTTCCGGCTCGAAGAGGTCAATCCCTCCCCCGCGTTCTTCGACGAGAAGAAGCTTCGCGCGTTCAACGGCGATTACATTCGCGCGCTGCCGGTGGACGAGTTCATCGACGCCTGCCAGCCGTGGCTGACCGGCACCGGCACCATCGCGCCGCCGCCGTGGCAGCCCGAGGAGTTCGACGCCGACGCGTTCGCCGCAGTCGCCCCGCTGGCCCAGACCCGGATCACGGTGCTCAGCGAGATCGTGCCGAACGTCGACTTCCTCTTCCTGGCCTCGCCACTGATCGACGAGGCCGCGTGGGCCAAGACGATGAAGGACGGCTCCGCCGAGTTGCTCGACGACGCCGTCGCGGCGTTCGAGGCGCTGGAGTCCTGGGATGCCGAGTCGCTGAAGTCGACGCTGGAGGCGGTCGGCGCCGAGCGTGGCCTCAAGCTCGGCAAGACGCAGGCGCCGGTACGCGTCGCGGTCACCGGCCGCACCGTGGGCCTGCCGCTGTTCGAGTCGCTGGAGGTGCTCGGTCGTGAGCGCGCCCTGACCCGGATGCGCGCCGCCCGGCTCCGACTGGTCTGACCTCCGAGCTCCGGCGCCGTCTCCGCCGCCGGTCGCCGGCCAACCGGGCTGGTGCCCGGCCGCTCAGCGGCGTCGGGCTCGGAGCCACCTTTGCAACCCGACGACGAGCGCGCCCACCAGCAGGGCCGCCGCGATCGTCCACAGCCAGCCGCGCATCTGGCTGCTCTCCTGCGCGGCCGGCACCGGGCTGCCCGCCGCGGTCGCACCGGCCGTCGCGGTGACGGCCGGGGCCGCCGACGACGCCCCGCCGGCGGTCGGACCCGTCGCCGCGGTCGGGGCGGTGCCACCGGCGGTCGGGGCGGAGCCGCCAGCGGTCGCCGGCGAGGCGGACGGGTCAGCAGCGGTGCCGGTCGTGAGGGTGAACCGCACCTCGCCCTTCACCGGGTGTCCGTCCGAGGACGCGAGCTGGTAACCGACGATGTAGAGCCCGGCCGCCGCCGGCTTGAACGGCACCCGCACCCGGCTGCCGTCGAAGGCCGGCGGGCCGCCAGCGACCACATTGTCCGGCCCGGATATTGTGATCTTCGTCGTAGCCGGTGCCGGCTTGGCCAGGAACCGCAGCTCGATCTGGGCGGGTGCCGTCGCCACCCGGGCACCGTCGCGCGGGTCGCTGCCAGTCAGCGAGTTGTGCGCGGCGGCTGGCGTTGCCGGCGCCAGGAACGACACACCGAACGCCACGCCGAACACCACTGGCACGACCCGTGCCATACGTGTAACCCTGCCCCCCATGAACCCCTCCGTAAGGGTACGATCCGCCCGCTGATCTAACCGCTCCTCATTAGTCGAGCAGAGATCGCAGATAGTTCCAAATACTGTTCCACAAGCTGCAACTCATCGACGTTTTCCGGAGTCTGTAAGGGTGAGCCCGACCATCTGGTCGGTGCCGCATCGGCAGACCGATCCAGACGTCACAACGATGCCATCCATCGAACGGGGCGAGGAGGCGGGATGGTCCGTCACATGAGGTGGTTGGCAACCGTGCTGGCGGGCGCGCTGGCCACGGCGTTGCTGTCACTCGGCACTGCCGGCCCGGCCTCGGCGGCGCCGAAGCCGCCACCCGCCGGAGTGAACATCGCCGGCGAGGGCCTCTCCGCGCCGTTGCAGTTGCGCGCCGACACCCAGCCCACCCACGTGGGCGCGGTCATCGACCAGGTCAACTTCCTGGCCCACATCGGCATGCCGAAGGGCCCGAAGCCAGCCGACCTCGGTCCGAAATACACGGTCGTGGTGCTCGCCGGCGAGACGCCGAAGCAGACCTACGATCTCTATCCCAAGGCGGTCGGCGGCCCCCGTGTCTACCGGCCGGCGAAGCAGCCGGACGGCCGCAAGATCAGCGCCGGTTGGTTCCTGGGTCGGCTCAGCATGTCCGAGACCCTGCGCACCGCCGGCGTCCCGCTGGAGCGGCAGTTCGACACGGTCAGCGGTGGCGTGGGCGGCGGCGAACGGGCGCTCCCGGAGAACACGCTCGACCCCGCGAAGGACCTTGACAAGGCGCTCGGCGACCTGCAACGCCTGCTGCTGCTCAACGTCGGGGTGATGCTCACGATCACGGTCGGCCTCGCCGGGATCGCCCTGCTGATCCGTCGCCGCACCCGCTGAGCTACCCCCGCCCGGTGGTCAGCACCAGCGGCGTGGTGGGCGTTGCCGGCGGGTGGCCCGCGGCCGAGGTCGGACCGGGCCGTGCCGATGCGCCCCGGCCCAGCCGGGAAGTTCGCTGAGGCAACCGGCGGGAACGTCCGAGTCGGGTTCGGCGAGGATGTTGGGCTCCCCGGAGCGCTGGCGCGGCAGGGCGTCGTCGTCGGCCCGGCCGGCGAGCGGCTCCACCGGGTGCGACGGTGCGCCGCCGACCGGCCGGCGGTGCTTGCCAGCCGCCTGCGGGTCGTGGTGCCCCGGTCGGCAGGGCTCGCCCTGGGCGCAGCCGTGCTCGGCCTCCCCGTGCGCCATCCCCGGTCTCCTCACACTCGTCCCAACCTCGGGTGCTCCCCCCGACGTGCCCTGTCACCGTACTGGCCCGGACCGGCGGGCCGCGCGCCGCGTACCCCGGGGTCAGGACCGGGCGGTTCATCCGGACGACGGGGAGCGCGGGAGCTGGTTACGCAGTTCACAGCTTCTTTTCGTGCCGTTCACCGTGGGGGCGCGGCCGGGGCGGCGCGGTGCTCAGCGGGTGCGGTGAGCCTCCAGGTCGGCGCGGGTGAAGAGCGCTCGCAACGCCACGCCGTGGCCGGCGAGCGCCTGCGCTCCACCCTCGGCCCGGTCGATGACGCAGAGGGCGTGCTCCACCCGGGCGCCCAGGTCGCGCAGTTGCCCGGTGGAGATGACCACCTGGCCGCCGGAGGTGACCACGTCCTCGACCACCAGCACCCGCCGACCGACCAGCTCCGCCCCCTCGGCCAGCCGGGCAGTCCCGTACGGCTTGGCGCTCTTGCGGACGAAGGCGCAGGGCAGCCCGGTGTGCCGGCCGAGCGCGGTCACCACCGGAATGCCTCCCATCTCCAACCCGGCCAGCACCTCGGTGTCGGTCGGGACCAGGAGCGCCAGCTGGGCGGCCACCCGGTCCAGCAGACGGGGGTCGGCCTCGAAGCGGTACTTGTCGAAGTACTCGTCGGCGGTCCGCCCGGAGCGGAGCACGAACGTGCCGGTCAGCCGGCAGGTGGTGTCGATCTCGCGAGCCAGCGCGGCCAGGGTTTCCACATCGGTCATGATGATCATTATCGCGGCTGCGGCTCGGGGTCCGCGTACCCCTTTCGGCGCATGTGGGCGTCGTCGGGCTCCTCCTGCCGACGGTGTCCGAGGGTCGGCGGCTGTGGTGGGATCGGGGCATGCGTCCGCCACCGTGGCTCGGCTCCGGCACCCTGGCCCGCGACGTCGCGCTCGCCGGCGCGTCGCTCGTCGGCGGCCTCGTGCTGTACGCCCTGGGGTGGCAACCGCAGGTGCGCCCGAACACGGGCGTGCCGTCGGTGCTGTTCCTGCCGCCGCTGCTGACGATGTGCGTGGCCGTGGGCCTGCGCCGGGTCGCCCCCCGCGCCAGCCTGGCCGTAGGCACCGGGGCGCTGGTCGTGGACACCGCGCTAGGCAACTCGCTCGGGACGATCCTGATCTACACCCAGGTGCTCTACGACGCCTGCGTGTACGGCCCGCCCCGCCTGTGGCGATGGTTGCTGCGGGTGACCATCGGGCTCAGCCTGATCGGTGCGGTCCTCGGCGTCCTCCTCCTCGGCCATTGGCGCGGGGTCACCGTCGGGGTGCTGGTGGTGCTCGCCGGGTTGTTGCCGGTCCTGACCGGGATCAGCGTGCGGCAGTACCGCGACCAGGCCACCGCCGAGCGGGCGCGGGCCGAGCAGACCGCCCGGCTGGTCGAGATGGACCGCCGGCAGGCGGTCAGCGCCGAGCGCGCCCGGATGGCCCGGGAGCTGCACGACGTCGTCGCCAACCACCTCAGCGCGGTGGCCATCCACGCCACCGCCGTGCTGTCCGTACCCGGGCTGGACCGCAGCCAGGTCGAGTCGGCGTTGCGGGTGATCCGGGAGAGCAGCGTGCAGGGGCTCGCGGAGATGCGTCAGATGATCGAGGTGTTGCGCGAGCCGGGGACCACCGGTGGGCCGGCCCCGGTGGGAGACGACCCGGCCGTGCCGGAGATGGTCAGCGCGCGGCTGGCGGAGGCGGACGGGTTGGTCGAGCGGATCCGCGCTGCCGGCCTGGCGGTGCGGGTCCGCACCGACGGCACGCCGGGGCCGCTGCCGGTGGCGGTGGACCTGGCCGCGTACCGGATCGTGCAGGAGTCGCTGACCAACGCGCTCAAGCACGGGACGGGTGAGGCCGATCTGACGATCGCGTACGGCTCGGCGGAGGTGGTGCTGACGGTGGAGAACCCGGTGCGCCGGAACGGGATCGGTCTGACCGGCGCCGGCGCCGGGCTGATCGGGATGCGGGAGCGGACCACACTGCTGGCCGGTCGACTCACCGCCGGGCCGCAGGACGGTCGGTGGCTGGTCCGGGCCGCCCTGCCCACCGGGGAGGGCGGGTGACCGGGCCGTCGGGAGACGCGGGCGCGGCCACGGTACGGGTGGTGCTCGCCGACGACCAGCCAGCGGTACGGGCGGGGCTGGCCCTGATCCTGGGTGGCTCACCGGGCATCGAGGTGGTCGGCGAGGCGGCCGACGGCGACGAGGCGGTGCGGTTGTGTCGGGAGTCGCGCCCGGACGTGGCGGTGCTGGACGTCCGCATGCCCCGCCGGAACGGGATCTCCGCGACCCGGGCCATCGTCGCCGACGGGCTCGCCGACGTGCTGGTGCTCACCACCTTCGACCTCGACGAGTACGTCTTCGGCGCATTACGTGCCGGCGCGGCCGGGTTCCTGTTGAAGGACACCGACGCCGACGGCCTGGTGACCGCTGTGCGTACGGTGGCGCGCGGCGACGGCTTCATCGCCCCCGCGGTGACCCGCCGGTTGATCACCGCTTTCGCGGCCACCGCGCCGGGCGCGTCCGCGGCCACCCGGGCCGCGCTGGGCACCCTCACCCCGCGCGAGCGGGACGTGCTGGCCTGCCTCGGCCTGGGCCTGTCCAACCAGCAGATCGCCGATCGGCTGGTGCTGGCCGAGAGCACCACCAAGACACATGTGAGCCGGATCCTCGCGAAGCTGGGCCTGCGTAGCCGGGTGCAGGCCGCGATCCTGGCCCAGGAGCTGGGGCTGACCGCTCCCCCACAACCCTGAGCGCGTGTGTCCACTCCGGACACCCACAGACCGCCCGCCTGCCGTACGCTGCGCGCCACCGGTGCCGATGCCGGCCGCTGAGAAATGGGGAGACCGTGCGACGGTGGTGGGGGACGACGATCCTGACGGCGCTGATCGTGGGGGCCGGTGGTTGTGACAGCAGCCCCACCGAGGAGTCAGCCTCGACCTTCGCCCCCAAGGCGGGCGTGTGCCACGCCACCGCTTCCGACGAGCGCAGCCCCGAGGCGTACACCCCGATCCCCTGCTCCTCGAAGCACGAGGCGGAGACGTTCCTGGTCGGCCGGATCTCCGGCGCGGAGGGTGCCGCACCGAAGCCGCCGGCCGCCGACAGCGACGGGCTGTGGCGGCTGTACGAATCCTGCGACAGCGAGGCCGCCCGTTTCCTGGGCGGCGAGTGGCGCGAGTCGCGGCTGGCGATGCGGACGCTGACCCCGTCGGCCACGCGATGGAAGGCGGGTGAGCGGTGGTACCGCTGTGACCTGGTGGAGATGAATGCCGTGGACCGGTGGTCGCCGAACCCGCGGGCGAACAGCCTGCGCAACGGTCTGACCGGTGATTCGCCGCTGCGGTTGAGCTGTTTCACCGAACCGGAAGAGACCTCCGAGGCCCTCGTCAACCTGCCGCCCACCGACTGCAAGGGGCCGCACGCCACCGAGTTCGCCGGCCTCTGGTGGCCCGGTCCGGAGATCGCGGAGGTCACCGAGGAGATCATGGAGGCGGGGTGCCTGTCGGTCATCGCACAGCACGTCGGGGTGCCGGAGCGGGACCTGGACGGCCGGTTCGAGGTGTTGGCGTACTACCCGACGGACGAACCTGAGTGGCTGGCGGACTACAGCGCCTGGTGCTTCCTCCACGCCCCCGATCGACCGCTCACCACCTCACTGAAGGGTGTCGGCCGAACCGGCCTTGCGGCGGCCCGCTGACCGGTGCCGACGTGGATGGCCTGCTCACGACGTGTCAGGCTAGTGCGGTGAGCACGCCGGGCGGTGGAGACCTGTCGGCCACGCTGCGCCGGATCGAACGTTCGGCGGGGGCGTTGGCCACCTCCAGCGTGGCCCGGATGGACGACACGCTGCCGTGGTTCCGGACCCTGCCGGCCGACCAGCGCTCCTGGGTGATGCTGGTGGCGCAGGCGGGCGCCCGGTCGCTGGTGCAGTGGCTGCGTGACGGCGGCGGCACGGCGGACAGCACTCAGGAGGTCTCGGACGAGGTCTTCGCCGCCGCCCCGCAGGCGCTGGCCCGGTCGATCACCCTCCAGCAGACCGTGGCGTTGATCAAGGTGACCATCGACGTTGTCGAGGAGCAGGTGTCGCACCTGGCCGCCGAGGGTGAGGAGCAGCAGCTCCGCGAGGCGGTGCTGCGCTTCTCCCGGGAGATCGCGTTCGCCGCCGCCCGGGTGTACGCGCGGGCGGCCGAGTCGCGCGGCGCGTGGGACGCCCGGTTGCAGGCCCTGCTGGTCGACGCGCTGCTGCGCGGTGACTCGCCGGACGTGCTGGCCAGTCGGGCCGCCGCGCTCGGCTGGGCGGACGCGCCGCCGGTGGCGGTGGCGGTCGGTCGGTCGCCCGGCGGCGAGGTGTCCGCGGTGCTGCACGTGGTCTACCGGCAGGCCCGCCGAATCGGGGTGGAGGTCATCGGCGGGGTGCACGGCGACCGGCTGGTGATCGTGCTGGGTGGCGCACCGGACCCGTTGACGGCGACCGCCAAGTTGTTGAGCGCGTTCGGGGACGGCCCGGTCGTGGTGGGTCCGGCCGTACCGAGCCTGGACGAGGCGACCGAGTCGGCACGGGCGGCATTGTCCGGTTTCCGGGCGGCACCGGCATGGCCCAGCGCCCCCCGGCCGGTGCCGGCCGCGGACCTGTTGCCGGAGCGGGCCCTCGCGGGCGACGCGGAGGCCCGTCGGCGGCTGCGGCACGACGTGTACGCGACTCTGGTACGCGCCGGTGGCGAGCTGCTGGCGACCCTGGACGCGTTCCTGGCCGCCGGCGGCACACTGGAGAGCGCAGCGCGGGCGCTGTTCGTCCATCCGAACACCGTGCGTTACCGGTTGCGCCGGATCGCCGAGGTGACCGGCTTCTCGCCGCTGTCACCGCGGGACGCTTTCGCTCTCCAGGTCGCGCTGACAGTGGGTCGGTTGGATCCGGTCGCCCCGCTCATCTCGCCTGTCCCGACTCAGACAATGACCCCGGCCACCCGGAAAACCACCCAAAACGAGGATGATCCCCGCCGATCTTTGTAGGAAACCTCCAAAGGCGCTAGTGCGGTTTGGTCGAAGGCGGCACAGCGTTACCCGCGCGTATCCGGGAGAGTCATAGGCGTGCTCGCCGTACTTAGTCCCGGCCAGGGTTCCCAGAAACCCGGCTTCCTGACCCCCTGGCTCGACCTGACCGGCACCGAGGCGCGTCTGCGCGAGTGGTCGGCGTTGGCCGGGGTCGACCTGATGCATCTGGGCACCACCGCCGACGCCGACGAGATCAAGGACACCGCCCGCACCCAGCCCCTGCTGGTCGCCGCGGCGTTGCTCGCCGGCGAGCACCTGCCGCTGGACGACGTGACGCTCACCGCCGGGCACAGCATCGGCGAGCTGGGCGCTGCCGCCCTGGCCGGCGTGCTGTCAGCCGAAACGGCGATCACCCTCGCTGGCGTCCGCGGCCGGGAGATGGCGGCCGCGTGCGCGCTGGAGCCGACCGGCATGGCCGCGGTGCTCGGCGGCGACCCCGACGAGGTGCTCGCCGCGATCGAGGCGCACGGGCTCTACCCGGGCAACCGCAACGGCGCCGGGCAGATCGTCGCCGCCGGCTCGCTGGACGGGCTCGACAAACTCGCCGCCGAGCCGCCCGCCCGGGCCCGGATCATCCGGCTCAAGGTGGCCGGAGCGTTCCACACCCCGTACATGGCCCCGGCCGAGACCGCGCTCGCCGCGGTCGCCGCCGAAATCACCCCCGCCGACCCCGTCCGCCTCCTGCTGTCGAACCTCGACGGCACCACTGTCGACACCGGCGCGGACATGGTGCAGCGCCTCGTGCGCCAGGTGACCGCACCGGTGCGCTGGGATCTGTGCATGCGTACGCTGGCTGACCTCGGTGTCACCGGCGTGATCGAGCTACCACCGGCCGGCACCCTCGCCGGGCTGGTCAAACGGGACCTCAAGGGCGACGGAGCCCCGGAGATCGTCACCCTGAACACCCCGGACGACCTGCCGGCCGCACGGGACCTGATCGCCCGCACCGGAGGTCGCTCATGACTGGCAGTCGCATCGTCTCGATGGGGCACTACCAGCCCTCCCGGGTGGTGACCAACGACGACATCGCCCAGCTCGTCGACACCAACGACGAGTGGATCCGCGACCGGGTCGGCATCGTCAGCCGGCGGATCGCCGACAGTGAGACGGTGGCCGACATGGCTGCCGCCGCCGCCGGCAAGGCGCTGGCCAACTCGGGCCTGACCGCCGCCGACATCGACCTGGTCGTCGTCGCCACCTGCACCTCCATCGACCGCAGCCCCAACGTGGCCTGCCGGGTCGCCGCCAAGCTGGGCATCACCGCGCCGGGCGCGTTCGACGTCAACACCGCCTGCTCGGGCTTCGCGTACGCGTTGGGCACCGTCGACCACGCCATCCGGGCCGGCGCGTCGCGCAACGCCCTCGTCATCGGCGCCGAGAAGCTCTCCGACTTCACCGACTGGACCGACCGCTCCACCTGCATCATCTTCGCGGACGGCGCCGGCGCCGCGGTGGTCAGCGCCACCGCCGACGACGAGCCGGCCGGGATCGGGCCGGTGGTCTGGGGTTCGGCGCCGGAGAAGAGCGACGCGGTCCGCATCGAGGGCTGGCGCCCGTACGTCCAGCAGGAGGGGCAGGCGGTCTTCCGCTGGGCCACCACCGCGATCGCGCCACTCGCGCTGCAGGCCTGCGAACGGGCCGGGGTCGACCCTTCGGAGCTGGCCGCGTTCGTGCCGCACCAGGCCAACGCCCGGATCATCGACGGCATCGCCAAGCGGCTCAACATCCCCAACGCGATCATCGCGAAGGACATCGTCGAGTCCGGCAACACCTCCGCCGCGAGCGTGCCGCTGGCCCTGTCCAAGCTGGTCGAGCGCCGGGAGGTGCCCTCGGGCGCACCGGTACTGCTGTTCGGCTTCGGCGGTGGCCTGACCTACGCCGGTCAGGTCATCCGCTGCCCCTGATGACCCCCTCGGCGCGTACGCGTCCAGGAGCGGCGGTCGGCGACGCCGTCCGCCGGAAACCCCGATGAAAGGAACCAACCGTAATGACCCGTGACGAGATCACCACCGGCCTCGCCGAGATCCTCGAAGAGGTTGCCGGGGTGAACCCGGACGACGTGGCCGAGGGGAAGTCCTTCACCGACGACCTCGACGTCGACTCGCTCTCCATGGTGGAGGTCGTTGTCGCCGCCGAGGAGAAGTTCGGCGTCAAGATCCCGGACAACGAGGTGCAGAACCTCAAGACCGTCGGTGACGCCGTCAGCTACATCGCGGCGCAGTCCTGATCATGAGTCGTCCCGACGTCGTCGTCACCGGGCTCGGCGCGACGACCCCGCTTGGCGGGGACGTCGCGTCGACCTGGGACGCCATGCTCGCCGGCCGCTCCGGGGTGAGTGCCCTCACCCAGGAGTGGGCCGCGCAACTGCCGGTCCGGATCGCCGCCCAGCTGGCCGTGGAGCCGTCCGAGGTGCTGGACCGGGTCCGGCTGCGCCGACTGGACCGTTCCGAGGCGATCGCCATCATCGCGGCGCAGCAGGCCTGGGCGGACGCCGGCCTCGCCGGCTCCGACCTCGACGGGGAGCGGCTGGCCGTCAGCGTCGGCTCCGGCATCGGTGGCGCCACCACCCTGCTCGCCCAGGACGACATCCTGGAGGCCTCCGGACCACGGCGGGTCTCCCCGCACACCATCCCGATGCTGATGCCGAACGGTCCGGCCGCCTGGGTCGGGCTGGAGCTGGGCGCCAAGGCCGGCGTGCACTCGGTGGCCAGCGCCTGCGCCACCGGCGCCGAGGCCATCGCCCTCGGGCTGGACATCATCCGCGCCGGTCGTGCCGACGTGGTGGTGGCCGGCGGCACCGAGGCGGTCATCCACCCGCTGCCGATCGCCGGCTTCAGCTCGATGCGGGCCATGTCGACCCGCAACGACGACCCCGAGCGCGCCTCCCGCCCGTGGGACCGGGGCCGAGACGGCTTCGTCCTCGGCGAGGGTGCCGGCATCGTGGTGCTGGAGCGGGCCGAGCACGCGGCAGCCCGGGGCGCCCGGGTGTACGCACGCCTCGCCGGTGCCGGCATCACCTCCGACGCGTACGACATCGTGCAGCCGCACGCCGAGGGTGAGGGCGCCATCCGGGCCATCGCCAAGGCGATCGCGGACGCGGACGTGGCGAAGCGGGACATCGTGCACGTCAACGCGCACGCCACCTCGACCCCGGTCGGGGACATGCTGGAGATCAGCGGGCTGCACAAGGCGCTCGGCGACCACCCGGTGCTGTCCGCGACGAAGTCGATGACGGGTCACCTGCTCGGTGCGGCCGGAGCGCTGGAGTCGATCGCCACCATCCTGGCGATCCGCGACAGTGTCGTCCCTCCGACGATCAACCTCGACGACCCGGAGCCAGGCCTCACCCTGGATGTCGCCGCGCACAAGGCCCGCCACATGGAGATCCCGGCCGCGTTGAACAACGCGTTCGGCTTCGGCGGCCACAACGTGGCGCTCGTCTTCGCCCGGCCCTGAGATCCCGCGGAAGGGCCCCTCCTCGTCGAGGAGGGGGCCCTTCTGTCGTTCAGCCCCGGTTGCGGGGGTGCTGTTTCGCGGTGCGCTCGTTGCCGTGGCGGTAGTTGCCGGTCCAGCGGGCCATCACCAACTGCGGGTCGTCGTCGACCTCGGCGAGGAACTCTGCAGCCCGAGCGCCGCGCAGCGTGCCGGCGACCCGTCCGTGGTGTGTGATCACCACAGTGCCGTCCGCCCGTTGCACGTGCCGGAATCCTTCTGCCACTCCCATGCCTGGAAGGTTGTCAGGCCGACCGAACCGAGGCGACCCGATTTTCGGCCCGTGAACGGCGGTCAGCTACTGGCGCAGGTCGTCGCCGGCAGGCCCGGCACGGTCACCGGGGACCGGCCGCCCGGCCGGGCCTTGCCGGCCAGCACGGCGGCCAGCCCGGTCATGGAGGCCCGGCTGGAGGAGTACGTGGCCAGCAGCGTCGGCGACTTCGCGCCGCTCAGCACGTACGGGGTGTCCATCGCGACAGTGACCGCCGCGTCGGCGCGCAGGTCGTTGGCGCCGTCGCCGTAGCCCACCAGGTGCACGATCGTGCCGCCGCTGGGCTTGACCTGCACCCCGGCGGCGGTCAGTGCGGCGGTGAGCACCGTCCGGGTGCCGTCGCGGCCACCGGAGGAGGTGACGGTGACCGGCCCGCGTACGGCTCCGCCGCAGGTGCCGCGCAGCACGGTGACGGCGGCGGTGGCCAGTGCGTCGGCCGCCGCGCGGTGCGCCGGGGCGTTGAGCGTGGACATCTGCCCGGCCGGGGTCTCCGCGAGCCGGAACTTCATGGTCAGCACCCGGGTGACCGCCTCGACGAGCCGGGCGCGTGGCAGTGAACCGCCGCGCAGCGCGGCGAGCAGCCCGTCGTACGCCTGGCCGACGTTCGGGGTCATCAGGATGAGGTCGTTGCCGGCGTTCAGCGCGCGGACGGCCGCCTCACCGGGAGCCCAGCGCTTCGCGGGCGGCATGTTCATCCCGTCGGTGATCACCACGCCCTTGAAACCGAGCTGACCCCGCAGGACGTCGGTGAGCAGCTTGTGCGAGAACGTCGCCGGGGTCCCCGGGTCGATCGCGCGGGCGTCCAGGTGACCGGACATCACCGCCATCGCCCCGGCGTCCATCCCGGCGGTGAACGGCGGCCACGCGCCGCTCCGCAACGCCTCGGCGGACTGGGTGAGCACCGGCAGGTCCTGGTGGGAGTCGTCGGCGCTGTGGCCGTGCCCCGGGAAGTGCTTCAGGGTGGCCGCGACCCCGGCCGCCTGGAGGCCACGGACGGCGCCGCCCACCTGCACCGCGGCCTGCTTCGGGTCCGAGCCGTACGACCGGGAGCCGATCACGGTGCTGCGGGTGGCCAGCACGTCGGCCACCGGGGCGAAGTCGACGTTGATCCCCATCGCCGCCAGCTCGGCGCCGGCGGCCTGCCAGGCGGCCTCGGTCAGCTTCGGGTCGCCGGCCGCGCCCGCCGCGAGGGCGCTGGGCAGCACGGTGACGCCGTCGGTGACGCGGGTGACGACGCCGTACTCCTGGTCGGTGCCGATCAGCAGCGGCGCCGGGCCGGCGGCGAGCCGACCGGCGGCGGTACGCAGCCCGCTGGTGAGCGCCTGCACCTGCTTCGGGTTGTCGACGTTCGTGGTCTCCTGGTTGCCCTTGGTCGGGTCGTCGGCGCTGAAGCCGACCAGGATCAGGCCACCCAACCGGTACTTGCTGATCATGTCGGCGGGAGTGTCGACCCCAGCGAGGGCCTGGTTGCCGGCGGCCGAGCCGGCCGAGACCTTGGTCGCGGAGTCGCCGTAGGCGTACGGCATCAGCACCTGACCGACCAGGTCCTCGTCGGACAGCGTGGTGACCAGCGCGGCGGCCCGGGCGGCCGGGTCGGTGGCTGGCGGCGCGGTGGGTGCGCTCGGGGCTGCGGATGTGCCGGCCGGGCTGGGCGTCGGCGCTGGGCGCTCGGGGTCGCTTGAGCAGCCGGAGACGAGCAGGGCGGTCAGGGCGGCGACTGCGACGGTGGCGCGCCACGGGCGATTCGACACGCCGCCCATCCCACCAGCTTCCCCCTTATCGGGGCAACTTGACCTTACCGGTCGCACCCTCCCGGGGGGTGCGGCCAGCGGATCGACGGTCGGGTCAGCCGACCCGGGTGAGCAAGGTCACCGGGGCGCCGTCGCCGGCGTACCGGTAGGGCTCCAGGTCGGCGTCCCAGGCGGTGCCGAGCGCCTTGTCGAGGGCGTGCGCCAGCGCCTCCGGGGCCCGCGAGGAGACCATCAGCGCCCGTAGCCGGTCCTCGCCGAGCTGGATGTCGCCGGCCACGCCGACGGTGGCCCGGAACAGGCCACGAGCCGGCACGTACATGAAGCGTTCACCGTCGACGCCGGCGCTCGGCTCCTCGGTGACCTCGAAACGGATCATGGGCCACTGCCGTAGGGCAGCAGCCAGCTCGGCGCCCGTTCCCGGACGACCGGTCCACCCGCACTCGGCCCGGCGTGCGCCGGGGTCGACGGGCTGAGCCGTCCACTGCAGGTTGACCGGCGCGGCTAGGACGCGCGCGATCGCCCACTCGACGTGTGAGCACACGGCGAGCGGGGTCGAGTGGACGTATACGACGCCACGCGTTGGCACGGTGACCTCCCGGAGAGCGAGGTGCGTCTTCCCCTACGACCTCGTCCACCCAGGTGGTTCCTGCAACACATGATTACTCCTGTGGCGGGTGGTGCGCCAGGGAATCGGAAAAATCGCCGGGTGGAATAGCCGGACGGGTGGTCGCCGTTGCCTCTCAGGACACCGCGACAACCAGCGTGATGTCGTGGTCATGTACAGTTCCACCGGCGGCTTATGCCGCGTTACACCTTCGCGAGCCGAGTCAAGTGCGGCCCGCACACAGCCCCCGGACGTCCAGTCCTCCCGTACGTCTTGCAAGGAGTACCTCCGTGGCGAGCAACACCTCTAAGACCGCGCGCGCGTCCGTCCGGGCCGGCCAGGCTGGCCAGGGTGGCGCCCTCAGCGTGCTGGGCGAGTTCAAGTACCTCATCCCGCTCAACGGCGGCAAGCACGCCTACGTGCGGAACCTGACCAACGGCAAGACCGCGCACCTGCGTACGGACTCCGACGCCTTCGTCGAGGAGATCCGCGTGCTGGCCGCCGCCGGCCACGCCGCCAAGATCCGGGCGGAGATCAACAACCTGGCTGCCACCCACCCGGGTGACGGCTGGGAGGCCACCGAGAAGCGCCTGGTCGCGGCCGGCGTCTTCGAGGGCTGAGCTCTCCCCCCCACCGCAACACGTAAAGCGCCCGCCGGGAGTCCCGGCGGGCGCTTTCGCGTGTCCGGCGTGAGATCGAAAAGGCCACGGTCGAGCGCGTCGGGGCGGGTTCAGCCCGGATCGAGCAGAGCGACCTCACCGGTGGCCAGGTCGTAGAGGCCACCGACCACGGCCACCCTTCCGGCGGCGATCGGCCCGGCCAGCAGGTCGTCAGCGCGCAGCGTGCCCACCGTTCGCCGGACATGCCGGCGGATCGCCAGCGGATGCACCGCCGGGTCGTCGATCCCCACCTCGGTCACCGCCGGGGCGATCTCGTCCACCAGGTGCGCCAGCGACCCCCCGGGACGTTGCCCGCTGCGCAGCGCGTCCACCGCCGCGCCCACCGCGCCGCACCGCTCGTGGCCGAGGACCATCACCAGCGGTACGCCGAGCTGGCCGACCACGTACTCGATCGAGCCGCACACCGCGCGGTCGAGGACATGCCCACCGGTACGGATCACGCAGATCGCGCCGAAGGTCTGGTCGAAGATCGCCTCCAGCGGCACCCGGGAGTCGATGCAGCCGAGCACCACCGCGTACGGCTGCTGATCGCCAGAGGCGGCCGCGGCGGCGGTGACGTCGTGTCCGTGGATCGGCTGGCCGCTGACGAACCGCCGGTTGCCGGAGAGCAGGTCGGCCAGCGCGGCGCGGGGCGTACCCCCGGCCTGCCGTCCCTGCCCCGCCGCCCCGCCCATGGACGCCCCCGACGACCCCATGCCGTACAGCTTGGTCCCCCGCCGAGGACCACGGGCGCGGTCCGGAATGTTAGCCCCGGCGCGATTGACGTGGTCTGATGGCGGGTAGCCCGTGTTACCGCCGGGTATCCCGGTGCTGGTGATGCTGGGCGGCCCTGGGAGGCGGCGATGCCGGAGCGGTTCGAGGTGGGTCTGCCGGACGGTGTGCGGCTCAACGTCGAGGTCACGGGGCCGACGGACGCCCCGGTGACCGCCATCCTGCTGCACGGTTGGACGCTGGACGGGCGCGCCTGGCACCGACAGGTCGACGCGCTCACCGCGGCGCCACTCGGCGGGGCGGTGCGGGTGGTCACCTACGACGCGCGGGGGCACGGCCGCTCCAGCTGCATGGCGCTGCCCACGGCCACACTGGCCCAGCTGGGTGACGACCTGGCCGCGGTGATCGACGCGGTGGCGCCTCCCGGGCCGGTGCTCCTCGTCGGGCACTCGATGGGCGGCATGACGATCATGGAGTACGCCCACCGCCACCCCACGCACTTCGCCGCCCGTACGGCCGGGCTGGTCTTCGTCTCGACCACCGCCGAGGGGCACACGCACACCGTCTACGGGCTCTCGCCGCGGATCGCCCGGTTGATCCGGCTGGCCGAGACGACCGGAGCCGGAGTGCTCGCCCGGTGCGGGTCGTGGCGAGCGCCCCGGGCCCTGCTGAACGCGCTGCAACCGAGCATCCGGTGGATGCTCTTCGGCGACCACTGCGAGCCCTCCGACATCCGCCTGGTGACCTCCGCGGTGGCTCGTGCCTCGCTGCGCTCGATCGGCGGGTTCCGCGCCTCCATCGGCACCCAGCACCGACTGGACACCCTCGCCGCGTTGGCCCACCTGCCGGCCGCCGCCCTGGTCGGCGACCGGGACCGACTGACCCCACCGCCCTGTGCCGAGTCGATCGCGGCGGCGCTGCCGGCCACCGAGCTGACCGTCTGCCCGGGTGCCGGGCACATGCTGATGATGGAGCGCCCGGACGAGGTCAACGCCGCCCTCACCGGCGTACTGCGTCGGGTGCTCGCCGCACCGCAGCGCAGGGTGACGCCCGCCGGGACGGGCGTCTGAGCGCGTTCCCGCACCTCGGGCGCGGCGGGCCGGGCCGGGGGCCGTACCCTTCTGCGGTTGGCTTGCGCGGTTTCCGCCGCCTGCCGGCGACCTTCGAAGGAGCGTGCGTTGACCGACCAGACCGGCCTGGAGCAGGAGATCGCCGTCGAGCAACGCCACCTCGACCGGGTGTACGCCCGACTCGCCGAACTACGGCAGTCGGCGGTCCGCGCCGAGCGTGACGGCTACCGGATGGCTCGGGTGGGCACGCACGGGGCGCTGGTCGAGCGCGACGCGATGGTCTTCCACGCGGCGCAGCGGCGGCACACCCTGGACGCCGAGCACGAGGGGCTGGTCTTCGGCCGGCTGGACCTACGCGACAGTCAGGTGCTGCACGTCGGGCGCCTCGGCATCCGCGACGAGGACGCCCGCACGCTGGTCGTCGACTGGCGGGCACCGGCCGCTGCCGCCTTCTACCAGGCCACCCCGGCGCAGCCGCTGGACGTGGTGCGCCGCCGCACGATCCAGTCCCGCGCCGAGCGGGTCACCCGCATCGAGGACGACCTGCTCGACCCGAACGCCGCGCCGGAGGGCATGACGGTCGTCGGTGACGGTGCGCTGCTGGCCACCCTGTCCAAGGCCACCGGCCGGGGCATGCGGGACATCGTGGCGACCATCCAGCGGGAACAGGACGAGGCGATCCGCTCCCCCGGCTCCGGGGTCACGATCGTCGCGGGCGGCCCCGGCACCGGTAAGACCGCTGTCGCCCTGCACCGGGCCGCCTTCCTGCTCTACTCCGACCGCAGCCGGTACGCGGGCGGCGGCATCCTGGTGGTCGGCCCGTCGTCGGTCTTCGTGGAGTACATCGGCTCGGTGCTGCCGTCGCTGGGCGAGGACACCGCGACCCTGCACTCGCTGGGCACCCTGTTCCCGGGCATGAGCGCCACCCGCACCGACCCGCCCGAGGTGGCGGCGGTGAAGGGCTCGCTGCGGATGCGTCGGGTGCTGGAGCGGGCTGCCCGCGACGCGGTGCCGGGCGGCCCGGGTGAGCTGCGGCTGCTCTACCGGGGCACGCTGCTGCGGCTGGACCGGACGGCACTGGACCGGATCCGGGACCGCGCGTTGCAACGGGGTGCCCGCCGCAACGAGGTGCGCCGGGCCGGCTTCGACGGGGTGTTCGCCGCGCTCTGGGCGCAGGCCCGTGAGGTGGGCATTCGACTGCCGGACCAGCGGACCTTCGAGGCGGAGATCGCCGAGCGGTCGGAGTTCCGGGAGTTCCTCAAGGCGTGGTGGCCCCGGCTGCACCCTCGCCATGTCCTGGGCTGGCTGGCGCAGCCGGACCGGCTGCGCCGGTACGCCGGGGGGATCCTCTCCTCCGCGGAGATCCGGCTGCTCAGCGCCGCGTACCGGCACCTGGACACGACCGGGCTGACCATCGCCGACATCGCGCTGCTGGACGAGCTGGACTCCCTGCTCGGCAAGCCGGCGCAGTCGGCCAAGGCCCGGCGCGACCCGTTCCAGCTGGCTGGCGGCGTACGCGAGTTGAGCACCCTCGGCGAGCGGCAACGGGCCGCCCGCGCGGCGGCCCGCGAGCGCCCGGAGGACTACCGGGACTACGCGCACGTGGTCGTGGACGAGGCGCAGGACGTCTCACCGATGCAGTGGCGGATGGTCGGTCGACGTGGCCGTCTGGCCTCCTGGACGGTGGTCGGCGACCCCGCCCAGACCGCGTGGACCGGCGACCCCGACGAGCTGGACCGGGCCCGGGACCAGGCGCTGGGTCGGCGCAAGCGGCACGATTTCACGCTCACCACCAACTACCGCAACTCCTCGGAGATCTTCGCGGTGGCGGCGGCGGAGATCCGCCGGCTCTATCCTGACCTGCCGCTGCCGACCGCGGTCCGCTCCACCGGGGTCGACCCGGTCGAGCTGGTGGTGCCCCCGAGCGGGTTGGAGACCGCGACAGTGGAGGCGGCCGCCGGCCTGCTGGCCGAGGTGGAGGGCACCGTCGGCGTGATCACGCCGGTCCCCCGCCGCGACGAGGTCGCCGGCTGGGTCGCCGCACTCGGCGCGCCGAGGCTCCAGGTGGTCACCAGCCTGGAGGCCAAGGGCATGGAGTACGACGGGGTCGTCCTGGTCGCCCCGAGCGAGATCCGGGCGGATCCGGGTGCCGGGGTGCGCACCCTGTACGTGGCGCTCTCCCGGGCCACGCAGCGCCTCACCACCATCGACCCGACCGGCTGATCCGTGCTGGCGAGCCGCCGGCGAGAGTTGCCGCCCCTACACTTGCATACATAGCGATGTGAACATACATTTGACCGGGTCCCGGCTGGCGGCGGAGGGTGGTTCTCGTGGGCGCAGGTCATGACCACCACCACGGGTCCGTCGCCAATGCCGCACACCAGCACCGGGGCCGCCTCTGGGCGGCATTCGGGCTGCTCGCCACCCTGATGGTGGTCGAGGCGGTAGCCGCCCTGCACACCGGCTCGCTCGCCCTGCTCTCCGACGCCGGGCACATGTTCACCGACGTGCTCGGCATCGGGATGGCGCTCGCCGCGATCACCGCGACCCGGCGGGCCACCGGCGACCCGCAGCGCACCTTCGGGCTCTACCGACTCGAGGTGCTCGCCGCGCTGGCCAACGCCGTCCTGCTCTCCGGCGTCGCGATCTACGTGGTGATCGAGGCGATCCGCCGCTTCGGCGACCCGCACGAGGTCATCGCCGGCCCGATGCTCGCGGTGGCCGTGCTCGGCCTGCTCGCCAACATCGCCGCCTTCGCCCTGCTCCGCGCCGGAGCCCGGGAGAGCATCAACCTTCAGGGTGCCTACCTGGAGGTGCTCGGCGACCTGCTCGGCTCGGTCGGCGTGATCGGCGCCGCACTGCTCATCACCGTCACCGACTGGTGGTGGGCCGACCCGCTGGTCGCCGTCGCCATCGGCGTGTTCATCCTCCCGCGCACCTGGCGGCTGGCACGGGCTGCCGTCCGCATCCTGGTGCAGGCCGCCCCGGAGCACCTCCAGGTGACCGCCGTGCACGACCGACTGGCCGCGGTCCCCGGTGTGGTCGAGGTGCACGACCTGCACGTCTGGACGCTCACCTCCGGCATGGACGTGGCCTCCGCACACCTGACCATGGCACCCGGGGCGGAGGTCGGCGCGGTGCTCACCGCCGCGCGTACGGCCCTGCACGACGACTTCCGGATCGAGCACGCGACGTTGCAGATCGAGCCGGGTGCCGCCTCGGGAGCGTGTGGCTCGATCGAGTGGTGACAGCAGCCTCTCGTGACGACGCACGCACCGTCCGTCACATTGGCTGCAGCCACCCCACCGGCACCGGTAGGCTCGGTCCCGGCCTCCACCAGGCGGCGCCCTCCCGGCGCCGGTGGTGGTCGCCGCCTAATCGCCCGCGAGGGCGAACCGGGGAACCACGTACCTGGGGTGCATCCGCGTCAGCGGTAGGGATCTTCCGTCCCGAACCCGTCAGCTAACCCGGTCGGCGGCTGACGGAAGGACATGCACAGTGGCACCAGCACGACCACCCGCCGCCCGACTGGCGGCCCTGATCGTCGCGATGTTCGCCCTCGGCGTCGCGCTCCCGGCCGGCACCGCCTCGGCCGCTCCACCGACCGGCCTGCGGGCCGCCGCCCCCGACTCCGACGAGGAGGGTGGCACCCCCGCGCTGCGAGCCCAACTCGAGGCGGCCAGCAAGGGCTACCTGGACGCGAAGCGCGCCCTGGCCGCCTCGGTGCAGCGGCAGCAGCAGCTCACCACCCAACTGAAGACCATCGAGGTCGAGCTCAACCAACGCAGCGGCAAGGTCGGCGAGATCGCCGGCGTCGCGTACCGCACCGGCCGGCTCAGCGCGATGTCGGCGCTGCTCAACAGCGACAGCCCGGAAGGCTTCATGGACCGGGCAGCCGCACTGGACGCGGTGGCCGCCAACGAGGACCGGGTGCTGCGCGACCTGCTCAGCAGCAAGGACCAGGCCAACCGCACCCAGGTCGCCCTGAACGGTGAGATCAACGAGCAGCGCAAGCAGGTCGCGGTGATGGCCAAGCGCAAGGAGCAGGCCGAACGGGCCTTGACGGTGGCCACCACCCCCAAGCCGCAGCCCGCCGCCGACACCGACTCCAACCGGGGCACCTCCGCCGCCAACGCGAAGGCCGCGCCGCGCAACTCCGACGGCTCCTGGCCGTCGGAGACGTGCAGCGTCAACGACCCCACGCCGGCCAGCGGCTGCATCACCCCGCGCACCTTGCACGCCCTCAACCAGGCCAAGGCGGCCGGCTTCACCCGGTACGTCTCCTGCCACCGACCCAGCGGCTCCGGCGAACACCCGAAGGGCCGGGCCTGCGACTTCGCGGCCCAGACGGGCGGCTTCGGCGGCGACGCCACCGGCGGCGACAAGACGTACGGCAACAACCTGGCCGCGTACTTCATCCGCAACGCCGACCGGCTCGCCGTGCTGTACGTGATCTGGTACAGGCAGATCTGGCTGCCCAGCAGCGGATGGAAGTCCTACAGCGGGGCGGGTGGCGACCCGTCCAGCGACCACACCAACCACGTGCACCTGTCGGTCTACTGATCCGGCCGTTCCCCAAAGTGTGTGATGCCTGTGAGTCATCAAGATGACTCACAGGCATCACGTTCGTCCGGGCAGCGCTGTCCGACCGGGCTACGTCGCCGGGCGTACCCCTGATGTCGTCGCTCGTCGGACGACCCGGCGGCGGTCGGCGGGCAGCATCGCGGTATGCCTCGGATCCCACCCACCGCCCGCAAGGGGCTGCTCACCCTGCACCTGGTCACCTCGCTGGGCTGGCTCGGCGCCGACCTGGTGCTGCTCACCCTCGGCATCGCCGTGCAGCGGGGCGCTGACCCGGCGGTGCTCTACCCGGTCGGCGCGCTGGTCGGCACCGTCCTGTTCGCGCCGCTGAGCGTCCTGGTCTGGCTCATCGGTGTCGCCAGCTCGCTGCTCACCCCGTGGGGCCTGCTGCGCTACCGGTGGGTGGTGGTCAAGCTGGTGCTCACCACGGTGATGGTCGGGCTGGTGCTGTTCCTGCTCACCCCGAATCTGCGGCATGCCGGAGCGGTGGGCGCCGCCCTGCCCGCACGGGACCGCGCCGATCTGGTGATCGCCCCCGCGGTGTCGACCAGCCTGATGATCATCGCGACGGTGCTGTCCACGTACAAGCCGTGGGGACGGCGTCCCGCCGCCCAGCCCGCCCTGGCGGGCCGCGCCCGCAACCGGTGACCCCGCTGCCGTGCCGCGCTCGGGTCAGGCTGAGGGCGGCGGGTCTCCGGTGCGGTCGAGGGCAGCGCCGAGGCGGGTGGCCAGGGCGAGGTGGGCGGCCCGGGCCTGACGGAACGCGTACCGGAACAGCGGGGTCGGCGCGGTCAGGGTGATGTCGACGTCGATCCGGGTCAGGCCGTCCGGCTCGGGGCGCAGCCGGGTGTGGTTACGCACGGTGGTGGCGGGCCACTGGCGGGCCACCATGACGATCTCGTCGTCCTCGCTGATCAGCACGTCCGCGTGGTAGGTGGTCCGGAAGCGCAGGGGGCCGGCCGCCAGCCGGTCGTTGATCGTGTAGCTGGCCTGCGCACCGGGTCGGGGCGGCAGTCGGCGGACCCGGACGATCAACGGGTGCAGCTCACCCTGCCGGGTCAGGTCGCTGAGCAGCGCCGCCGCCTCGGCCGGCGAACACCGGGCCTGCACGGTGTAGCTGAAGGTATCGCTGCTGAGCACACCGTCTCCCGCCGTCGATGGTCGCACGATCGTCCCGTACCGATGTCTGGCTGGCAATGTCCGAGGGCCGGCCCGGGCCGGCCCGATGACACGCCCAGTCACCGTTTGGCGCATTAAGGTCGTTCAGTGAGGAATCACCCGACCGTGCTGGAGGCGGACATCATGAACGGCGACGATCCGGTGAGCGGGCACGTGATGGTCTTCGCGCCCACTCCACAGCTGACCGTGACCGTCGACCAGCCGAACGACCACCCCGAACTGCACCTGCACCCCGGCGGGCAGGGCGTCTGGCAGGCCCGGATGGTGATGTCGCTCGGTGTCGAGGTGGTGCTCTGCGCCGCCCTCGGCGGCGAGATCGGCCAGGTGCTGGAGCCGTTGCTGGTCAGTGAGGGCGTGGACCTCAAGGCGGTGGCCCGTGATTCCGGCAGCGGCGGGTACGTGCACGACCGCCGGGACGGCTCCCGGCAGGAGATCGCCGACGTGCCCGGTCAGCCGTTGAGCCGACACGAACTCGACGAGCTGTACAACCTGGCCCTCGGCGAGGGCCTGTCGGCCGCGGTGAGCATCCTCAGCGGGCCGAACGAGCCGTGGCTCGTGCCTGCCGACCTGTACCGACGCTTCGCCGCCGACCTCAGCGCCAACGGCGGTCGGGTGGTGGTCGACCTTTCCGGCGATCACCTCGGCTCGGCGCTGGAGGGCGGCGTCTTCTTCCTCAAGGTGAGCCACGAGGAGCTGATCCGCGACGGCCGCGCCCGCAGCGACGACATCGTGGAACTGACCCGGGCCATGTACGAGCTGCACGCGGCGGGCGCCGAGACGGTGGTGGTGAGCCGGGCCGACCAGCCGGCGCTCGCGCTCATCGACGGGGAGCTGTTCGAGGTCGAGATGCCCCGGTTGGAGGCCGCCGACCCGCGCGGCGCGGGCGACTCGATGACCGCCGGGGTGGCGGCCGTCGTGGCCGGCGGCGGGGACATCCGGACCGCCATCCGGACCGGGGCCGCAGCCGGCGCGCTGAACGTCACCCGGCACGGCCTGGGCACCGGACGACTGGACTCGATCACCGGCCTGGTGGAACGGGTCCGACTGGTGCCTGCGGACAGCCGGCAGCAGGAGCGGACCACCCCGGACGAGCTGGCCGACCGGGCGGTCGACCGATGACCCTGCGGGTGCTGATCACGAACGACGACGGGATCGCCGCGCCGGGCATCCAGGCACTGGCCTGGGCTGCCCGGCAGCGGGGCCTGGACGTGGTGGTCGCCGCCCCGCTGGAGGAGGCGAGCGGCACCAGCGCCGCGATGAGCGCCGTGGAACGGGACGGACGGGTGGTCGTGAACGACCACCCGCTGCCCGACCTGGAGGGCGTGCCGGCGTACGGGGTTGGCGGCTCACCGGGCTTCATCACGCTGATCGCCCTGCACGGCGCGTTCGGCCCACCGCCATCGGTGGTGCTCTCCGGCATCAACCGTGGTGCCAACGCCGGCCGGGCCGTGTTGCACTCCGGGACGGTGGGGGCCGCCTTCACCGCCGCAACGAACGGGTGCCGGGCGATGGCGGTCTCCCTGGACGTGCTCTCCGCGGGCGAGGCGACGGCGGCGAGCGGTGGCGCGGCGGTGGACGCGGCCGCCCGGGTACGCGACGCCGAGCGGCACTGGAGCACCGCGGCGCGGGTCGCCCTGGACCTGCTCCCCCGGTTGACGTCCGCACCGATGGAGAGCGTGCTCAACGTGAACGCCCCGGACCTGCCGCACGGACGACTGCGCGGGGTGCGGCGAGGCACGCTGGCCAGCTTCGGTCAGGTGCAGATGACGGTGGCCGAATCCGGCCACGGCTTCGTCCGCACCTCACTGGAGGAGCCGGGGCAGGCCGCCCAGCCGGGCACCGACGTGGCGTTGCTGGCCGCCGGGTATGCGTCGGTGACGGCCATCCGGGCGGTCACCGAAGCAACCGACATCGACCTGACCGGGCTGGACGAGCAGCCCTGACCGGAATGCCCGGTGCGCTCAGGCGCCGGGCAGCACTTCGGGGGTGGCGGCACCGGCGAAGTAGGGCTCCGGGGCGCCGAACAGGCCGAGCAGACCGGTCACCCAGAGCTGTCGGTGCACGAACCGGCTCGGCTGCGTGACCACCAGCTTGACGTCGCTGACCTCGGCCGTCTGGAAGCCGGCGACCATGGCGCTGATGCCGACGGAGTCGATGAAGGTGACCAGCCTCATGTTCAGCTCGATGCGGAGTGGGCGGCCCTTGGCCAGCACCTCCGCGATCGCCTCGCGCACCTCGTACGCGGTGTCCACGTCGATCTCGCCCCGCGGGGCGATCTCCACCACACCACCGGACAGAACCGACTTCACGATCGACAGGCTCACGCGAGCACCTCCACCCGCCCGTCCCCCGGGCGCCTCATCAGTACGCGGGCCGCGACCGAGAGTATTCCTCCGACGGCCTCGGTCGCCACCCCTCGGGATGAGTAATTCGCGGATCCGGACCCACAAAGCCGCCCATATCCGTACTTTTCAGTATCTGATTACTCAACACTTTTCGTTATCTGACCCTCGGCGATCAGTCGGGACCGACGCGCCGCGGACAAGGGTAGCCGCCCGGACCCGACAGGCCCGACAACCGGACCACCACCCACGCCCGCCCCGTGCGCCACCGGCGTGTCGCCGCGAACGCCCGCCCTGATCGGCACCCGTGGTTGCCGACGCGCCCTAGCATCGGGCCGGGACACCCACCGTGACGGAGAGGACCTTCGATGATCAAGCGACTTGCGGGGCTGGCTGGCGTCGGCGTCTTGCTCGCCCTCGTACTGGCCTGCGGTTTCGGCGGTGGAGGCGACGATGACGACGATGACGACGACTTCGCCCGGGGCGTCGCCGTGACAGTGGTGCGCTGAGTTCCTCCGAGCCAGGGCCGGCCGGGTTTGCGCTCGGGCGGCCCTGGGCACTGCGGGGTAGGCGAACCGTGACGCGCTGAACAGACGCCGAAGTCCGAAGTGGCCGGCGGCTTCGGCACCCGAGGAGGTAACCACGATGTTCGGAACCAACCTGCTGGACCGCCGCAGCAAGCCGGAGCGGATCGCGGACCAGGCCTGGGAGCACCTGCTCTCGGCCGTGAGCTCCGCCGGAGACAGTGTGCGGGACACCGCCCGGTCGGCCCGTCGCAACAGCGGCGACCTTGCCGATGGCGCGGGTGACCTGGTGGGCTCCGCCGCCGAGGAGGCACGTCGGCGTGCCTCGCTGGCCTTCGACGCGCTCGCCGGCCGCCAGCCGGCACTGCCCTGGACGCTGCTGATCGGTGCCGCGCTCGTCGGCGCGGCGGTCGGCTGGGCCGTCGGGTCCGCCGCGCGGGCCGCCGGCAGCCACGACGACCGTGCCGTCGACGACGTGGAGTTCGTCGACGTCGACCGCCCCAACTCCCCCGCGGTCTGATCAACCGCTCTCCCCGCACCGCCACGGGCCCCACTCGACCACGGTCGAGCGGGGCCCAAGCCATCCCCCAACCCCCACCCCCCACGGCGTCGATCATGGAGTTGTGGTGGTGGACAAAGGTGGCGAGAAGCAGCACGTCGTCCACCACAAGTCCATGA
>NZ_JAGPXS010000020.1:0-123844 GCF_018070425.1 Micromonospora sp. C81 | reverse complement strand
CCCCCGGGGGGGCGGGCGGCGGGGGCGGCTGCCCCCGCACCCGCCGCCGGCACCCGTGGCTACCCGCCGAGCGACGCCTTGACGGCGCCGATGGCGTCGAACAACTCCTCGCTGTGCTCGAAGCCGTCCTCGACGACAGCCATGTCAACCCCGCATTCGCGCTGCCGCGCCCGCAGCAGCGTTTCCTCCACGGGACTCACCGGGAAGGCCAGCGGGTCGAGGCCCGGAGCCTGGGCCACGTCGTCGACCAGGAGCCACTTGCTGTGCTCGTCGTAGACGACCACACCGGCGGCTATTCCCCTGGTCCACTGCTCGAAGAGCGTGGCCAGGCTGGTGGCGGCACGGACCGACTCCCAGGAGTCCTCTGAGACCGGGTAGCGCCAGATCTCACCCTCGTGCTCGCCCGCGAGGACGAACGTGTAGAGGACGGCATCGAAGTGGAACAGAGGCATCTGCTGCCGCCACGGGAACGGCGTGCCGATCGACAGCCCCAGGTAGTCCAGCGCGTCCCCACCCTCCGGCCAGGGCATCCGCCATCCGACGTTGGGCAGCAACTGCCGGTCGGGCCAGCGCTGCGACTGCAACCACGTCAGCTGCTCGGCGATGTGATCCACCCCGAAGATCCGGTGGACCACGTCCGGCGGCTGCCCGGCCGGCGACTCGCCCTGGTCGGGCCAGTCGAGGCCGGCAGCCCTCGCCGCGACGCGGTACTCCCGCACCGCGTCGCGCAGCACGCGCATGTCATCGAGCATCAGGAAGCTCCTCGGCTACGGGGCCTTGGGGGTCATGCAGAGGCTAGCCCCGCCCCCGCTGACCTTGAAGGCGAAGCTCGGGCCGCCTGCCTCGACCCACGGCTTCACCGGCAGCACGACGAACTTGGTGTTGTTCGTCACCTTGCACTTGCCGTAGAGCGAGTTGATGTCCCTGGCCTGCGGCAGCGACTCCGCCGTCGACACCAGCTTGAGGCTGGCGACCTGGCCGGTCAGGTTGACCGCCTGGGTCGTCGACCAGAACGGGAATTCGTCGCAGGTCTGCCCGGGCACCCGCACATCGCACGCGTTCGGTTTGAACGCCAGGGTGTTGAACCAGCCGCGGGAGTGGCCCTGGGCGCGTGCCGCCTGCCCTCCCACGCTGCGCGCGGGATAGAACCACACCGCCCGGGTCGGCGGCTGCGGGAACCCGCCGTCGCCCATGGCGGCCACGATGTGCTTGCCGGTCTCGGTCATGTCGTCGCCCTGGTAGTTCTTGGCACCGGGGACGTAGACGATGACGTTGTCGTCACACCCGGCCTTGCCCTGGGTGCCGCGCTGGGCCGTGCACGCCGCGTCGATGATCCGCTTGAGACGCGAATCCTCCGTGGAGTCCCACGCGAAGGGGAGATTGCGCTGACCGGCCACCAACTTCGTGGTCTTGATGACCTCGGCGTAGACCTTCAGGCTGTTGTACCACTCGCCCTCGTCCAGGCCCCAGTTGTCGAACGTGTCGAAGTCGACGTCGTGCTCGATCGGGTACTCGATGATGCCGTTCACACCGATCGTGCCGGGGAACAGGATGGCGAGCAGGACGCCCAGCACGACACCGATGCCGATGCCGGCGGCACCGACGACGATCCACGAGGTGCCGGCGGCGGCGACCTGAGCGGCCGCGACGACCTCGACCGTCTCCGCGATGGGAGCCAGCAGCGTCGCGCAGGCTCCGCTCGCACACCAGGCAATCGGCGCCACCGGGCCCGGCACCAGCAGGCGGGCCTGCGTGACGTCCACCGAGGAGATCACCGGGCCGCGGCCGGACGGGGCCACCGCGAAGAGCATGTCGGTGATGTTGTCCGCGCAGTCGAGCAGTTTCTCGCCCGACGGCGGCAGGAAGGCGTCGAGGCAGCTGCTGTTCGCCGCCCGGTAGCAGCCGAGGAAGACCTCCGTGCTGCCGGCGGGCACCGGCACCGTGGAGCGTGAGCTGGCCGCGATGTAGAAGTCGCCACCGGCGCCAGCGCACTGCGACGTTTCACTGGCAGTCGTCTGCGTGGTCGCCGGCGACACCTCATCCACGTGGACCATGGTGGTGAAGTCACCGGAGAGCTCCCGCGCCACCGTGCCGTCGGCGCGCAGCGCCTCGACCCGGAACTCGTACGGGGTGTACTCCTCAAGCGGTTCGATGGGGAGCTTGATGACGCTGTCCGCCGTGCACGGGTTGGCCGCGTTGCCGTTGCCGTCCACGCAGAGCTGCACCAGCGTGAACTGGTCGTAGATCTGGCCGTCCAGGTAGACGCGGTAGCTCGCCTCGTTGGCGGGCTCGGGGTGCCAGCTGGCCATGGCGCCCCCCTCATCCGGATCCAGGGTCAGACCGGCGTCGACGTCCGGCGGCGGCGGCAACGCGTCCGTCGTAAAGGACGTCGTGGCGGGCGTAGCAGACCGGTTGCCGGCCAGGTCGATGGCGACCACGGAGACGGTGTGGTTGCTGGACGGCGCCAGGCCCGTGATCGAGTACGAGCGGGTGCCGACAGTGGTCCGTTGCGCCGCACCGCCGTCGACCTTGACCTCGTATCCGGCCAGGCCGTAGTTGTCGGTCGCCGCGCCCCAGCTCACCCTGGCGCTGGTCGCCGTGATCGTGCCGACCGCCAGGTTGGGGACGTTGCTCGGCGGGATCAGGTCCTTCACGGTGATGCCGCGCAAAATCTTCGCGTACCGGCCGGGCTCACGCTCGGCGCGGGAGCAGACCTGGACCGGGCCCAGGTGCGGCGGGCGCATGCTGGTGGTCCAGGACGCGGACCAGTTCGTGACGCCGGGCGGCGGCGGCCCGAAGGTGAAGCTCGACGAGGTCGTCTTCTCGATCGAGACGTCCACCATCGTGGCCTGCTTGTGCAGGTAGCCGTTGATGGCGATCTTGCCGTTGGCGTCGACCGCGACCTCCGACCCGGCTGTCGGTCCCTCAAGCCGGATGGAGGCGTGGTTGACGTCCTCCGGTACAGACGGGTCGGCGCAGGCCGGAAGCTGCTCCGCGGGCACCGCCTGGGTGACCGCCGCCGCCTGGGCCGGCGGGGCGCTGATCAGGGTGACTGGCAGGACAAGCGCGACGGCGAGTGCCGTCGCGCGGAGTGATTTGCTGAAATATCGAGTACGTCGATGGTCGGCCATGCGGCTCCGCTCCCCGTAATTGATCAATGACGGAGTAAAGCCTTCCACCTGCATCTATATTTAGTCCAGCCAATATTGAGCCCGAGGGCACGCCCCCGACGCGGCCACGGCCTGGGCGTCCGTCAATACTCTCCTTTCGGGCGCAACGGGATGCATCGATCTCGTCCGCGTTGCCTGTCACGTACGTGAGCGGTTGTACCGCGTGTGACCGTGACCTCTGTGGCCTGCACTCCCTGGCGGATCGCCTGGGCCGAGCGTGAGAACGAGCGCAGGCAGCGCGCGTACCGCGACGCCACCGACGCCTGGCTGCGCCGCGACGACCACCTGGCCCGGCTCCGCATCGAAGCCGCCAGCTTCCTCGGGTGTACGCAGCCCCGCAGCGGCCTGCCGGTGGAGCTTGACGACGACGAACTCGTCGTCCGCGTCGTCCCCGTCGCCGAGCTGGTCGAGGCCGAGGCCCGGCACATCCCCGGGCTGCCCACCCCGGGCGGCGCCTGTGCCTTCGCGGAGGTGTCGGGCGAAGCGCTGCCTGCGGGCCTGCGGGTCGTCGACACCGGCATGGCCGTCGTGACCAGCCGCCGAGTGGCCTTCGCCGGCCGAGAGCGCCGACGCGAGTGGCGGTATGCCGACCTAGTCGGCCCCGCGCACCATCCCGACGTGCCGGTCACCCTGCTGCCCGACCACAGTCGACTCGCCGGGCTGCTCGTTCCAGCCAACGCCGTGGTGAACTTCCGCTTCTACCTCACGCTCGCGGTCGCCGACGAACGTGCCACCGTCACCGCGCAGGTCGACGCTCTGCTGGCCGCCCACCGGGCCGCCCGGCCTTCGCCCTCTGTCTTGGTGTCACCTGACGAGGCACCGCTGACGGCGGTACGACCCGACCGCCGGGCGCTCGGTGCTGCCGCCGTCGCGGCGGTGGTGTTCGCGACGATGGGTCCCGGCGCTCTGGGTCCCGGTGCGTTGGGCCCTGGCGCTCTGGGGCCTGGTGCTGTGGGGCCTCGCGTCCTGCGGTCGGAGCAGACCGCTCCGGTGCAGCGGGCGGAGATCGTCGCCCTGGAGGCCGCCCTCATTTCGGTACGTCCCGTCGGGCCGGTGGCGCCCAAGGCCAGGACCGGATCGGTCAGCGGTGCCGCGCAGAGCCGGCCGAATGCCATCCCGCCGGCCCGGCCGGTGGCTGTCTCCACAGTCGTGGGACCGTCAGTCGCGCTGGCCCCGCCGCCGGTCGTCACACCGTCCGTCGCTCCGGCACCGTCCGCCAGTTCGGTGCCGACACCTGGCCCGGTCCCCACCACCGGTCCGCCCACGCCGGCCCCACCGACGCCGCCGGCCTCGCCCACTCCGAGTGGGACGCCGTCACCTGGGCTGCTGAAGGTCTGCCTGGATCCGCTTCAGCTTCCGTTGCTGGACCCGTTGCTCTGCCCGTCTCCGGCACCCTGATCGGTGTACGTGCTGGCGTGCTTTAGTGCCGGCGTGCTTCGTGCGGCGTGCGGTCGTTTGGGCGTGCTCAGTCCATGGCGCTGAAGTCGGGGACGGTCAGGGTGCCGTCCGCAGCGAGGGTGAAGCCGGGGTTCCAGGCGATCTCCCAGAGGTGACCGTCCGGGTCAGCGAAATAGCCGGCGTAGCCGCCGTAGAACGTCTCCCTCGCCGGCATGGTCACCGTGCCGCCAGCCTTGGTCGCCGTCGCCATCAACTCGTCGACCTCCTCCCGCGAGCGGACGTTCTGAGCCAGGGTCACCCCGCCGAAGCCGTCGGTGCGCCGATCGCTGATGCCGGCGTCGGCGGCCAGCTTTTCCCGGCCCCAGAGAACGAGGGCCAAGCCACCGGCCTGGAGGAAGACCGTCTCCTCGACCTCCTGGCCGTGCCAGCCGAGCTGCTCGTAGAACGCTTTCGCGCGGGCTACGTCCGAGACGCCGAGGGTGACGAGGCTGATGCGCTGCTCCATGCTCCTCAACCTAACGCGCGATCACTCGGGGGCGTGGCAGACAGCCTCGACATTGTTGCCATCCGGGTCACGGACGAACGCGGCGAAGTACGTCGGGTGGTACTCCGGCCACACCCGAGGTGCATGCAGGACCTCCGCGCCGGCCTTGACGGCGGCGTCATGGAACGCCTGGACGGTGGCGCGGTCATCGGCGGTGAAGGCCAGGTGCAGCTCCCGAGCTTCGCCGGAGGTGTCGGTGGGGCCGAGCCAGAACTCGGGGCGGTCCGTGTCGTAGCCGACGACGTTCGGGAACTCCAACAGGCGGCGACCGCCGAGTGGGGCGAGCACCGTGTCGTAGAAAGCGGCGCTGGTTGGCACGTCGCGGACCTGCACGGACAGATGATCCATCATCGCGGGTTCCTCCAGTCACGGGTTCAGGGCGGACGTCACGCTAACGGCCGGGTGTGACACGCGCACCGCGTTCGTTCACCAGCGGTGTCGTCGCCGGGAGTTCTCGACGACACGCCCTCGGCTAAGGCTTGTTGAAACCATCCAACCCATAGCATTGATGCTATGGGTTGGGGTAGCGTGGAGCTGGAACCAGAGGTCCGAGATTGGCTGGAGGGACTACCGACTGCCGACTTCGCCCGAGCGGCGTTCTACATCGACCTTTTGGCTGGCCGAGGCGTGCTGCTCGGAGAGCCGCACAGCAGACAGCTCGACGGCAAGTTGCGAGAGCTGCGGTTTTACCTGGAGCGCGACGCGGTCCGCGTGACGTACTGGATAGCCTCCGACCGGAGGATCATCCTGCTCACGGTGTTCCGTAAGACGCGGATGCGGGAGGACCGGGAAGTCGAGCGGGCTCGCCGCGCATTTGAGCGGTGCGTGGCGGAGCGGCACATCGTGAACGAGGGGGCAGAGCGATGAGTGATCGCCTGGACTGGAATGACCTGCGCGACCGTCGGATGGCTGAACCAGGGGCGGCTGAGACCTACGAGGCCACCCGGATCGCCTTCGAGCTTGGCCAGGAGGTGCGCCATCTGCGAGAGGGGCACGGTTGGAGTCAGAGTCAGTTGGCGCGGGCCGCCGGCATGACTCAGTCCGCGGTGGCTCGCTTCGAGGCAGGCGGCACCGTGCCGACCTTGCCGGTCCTGGAGCGCCTAGCCCGAGCCCTGGACCGGCGGCTCGACATCAGGTTCACGCCCAACGCGGACGCTGCCTGATCAAGGATCGGGCGGAATCAGGCTGGGCCGGATAAGGCTTAGGCGGCGATCGTTCGAGCGGTGGCGTACACGTCGGCGGGTAGGGCGTGTTGGAGCTTCCACAGGACGCGCATGGGTCGGTCGCCGGTGTGCGACTCGTACGTCATGGTGCCGGCGTATAGGTACGGCGGTGCGCCCAGGTCGCGGTCGGCGATCCGGGTTTCCCGAACGAAGAGGTGCACTGTCGAGCCGCCCGACGTGTAGCGCTGCCCGGTTGCCGACGCCGACGATGTGGTGCTCTGCGACTCCCACTGGAACAGCGTTTCGGTGATGGCCCGGTCGGCGTACATGGTGGTGGGGGAGTAGTGCGATTCAGACTTGACCAGGGTGACGAAGAACAGGTCGGCCTGGGCGTCGGGCAACCACTTCACCCCCTCGCGAAGCGATCCCGGGTTGGTCATCCCGAAGGCGGCGCACGCCTCGTTGCGGCTGTAGCGAGCGTGCACCCGCAACGGCACCTCGCCCAGAGCGGCAGGGGGCGTGACCCGGTGGATGCGGTCCCGCAGCACCTCGGCGACCTGGCGCAACTCGGCGCAGCGGGCTGGATCCTTCCAGAGTCGGGCCAGCCGCTCGTCGCGTGTCGCTAGTGGTGCGGTTGGCCCCCAGAGGCTGAAGTGCAGCATGTCCAGCAGTCGGCCGTTCCCCGCGTACACCTGCTGACCTGGCGCGGGCGGTCCCGCCGCGACCCTGGTCAGCAGCTCCAGCCGGTCGATGTCGTCGGTGTGCAGCATGCGACCGGTGGCCCGGCCCAGCTCCTGGTCGTCCGGGCCGGGCGCGGACGTCTCGATACCTGCGAGCCGCCGCAGCCCGGTCCAGCCGCCGATGCTGGCGGACCGGTACACGTCCTCGATCTCCAGGCCGGTCTCGCGGAGGAACGTCGCCAGGCTGACGTCGCCGAGCAGCCGTAGTTCAGACACCAGACCGGTCTTCGAGGTGGGCAATGCGTTCTTCAGGTTGTCGAGCACCCGATCCTTTGCCACCCGATCCAGCTCGATGTGGCAGCCGCTCGGCAGGTTCGGGAAGTTGTCGCAGACCGCCTCCCGTATAGCCCTCCGGCTTACCCCAGTTAGCGCACGCCACCGTAGGTCGAAGCGAAAGTTGGCGTGCTGCCCGCCGATGAAGTCGAGCACGGTCAGGCAGGGCTTGTCGTCGTCCAGGCGCAGGCCACGGCCGAGCTGTTGCAGGAAGATCGTGGCGCTCTCGGTGGGCCGCAGCATCAGGATCGTGTCGACCATCGGCAGGTCCACGCCCTCGTTGAACAGGTCCACCGTGAAGAGCACCCGCAGCTTGCCGGCCTTGAAGTCTCGCAATAGCCCCGCCCGATCGGTGCCGGCCCGCGAGGTCACCGCCGCCGCCGCGACACCGTGCTGCTTGAACCAATCCGCCATGAACTCCGCGTGCCCGATGCTCACGCAGAACCCGAGCGCCCGCATCCGCCCGACGTCCACCTTGTCGCTGACCGCTCGCAGCACCGACCGCGCTCGCGCATGGTTGCCGGTGTAGAGACCGTTGAGCTCTGCCAGGTCGTAGCCCTGCCCGCGCTTCCAGGTCACCTGCGACAGGTCCACGTCGTCGTGCAGACCGAAATACTGGAACGGAGCCAACAACTGCCGCTCCAACGCCTCCCACAGGTGCAGCTCAACGGCCGCGCGCCCGTCGAACCACCGGCGCACGTCGCCGCCGTCGGCCCGGTCG
Organism: Micromonospora sp. C81; assembly: GCF_018070425.1. Lineage (NCBI taxonomy): Bacteria > Bacillati > Actinomycetota > Actinomycetes > Micromonosporales > Micromonosporaceae > Micromonospora > Micromonospora sp. C81. The sequence goes on along the minus strand of NZ_JAGPXS010000020.1, from coordinate 115,835 downwards.
GGGGTCGCCGTCAGGCCCAGGAGTACGCGAGGACGCAGCCGATCCAACAGCCGCGCGTACGTCGGTGCCTCCGCGTGGTGGAACTCGTCCACGATCACCATGTCGTACGCCTCGGGATCCACCTCCCGCCGGTGCAGCGACTGGATGGAGGCGAAGACGTGCTTCCAGCCGTTCGGCTTCTCGCCCGCGACCAGTGTTTCGCCGAAGCTGCCGTCCCCCATCACCTGCCGGAACGTGGACAGGCTTTGCCGCAGGATCTGTTCCTGGTGGGCCACGAAGAGCAGCGAGTCTGCTCGTCCCGCCTTGTGCAGCCGGCGGTAGTCGAGAGCGGCGACCACGGTCTTGCCGGTGCCGGTAGCCATCACGACAAGGTTGCGCCAGCGCCCGTGCACCAGCCGCTCGGCGTCCAGGTCGGCAAGGATCTCCGCCTGATACGGGTACGGGCGTACGTCCAGGTTCGAGATCTCGGTCGGTGCATCGTCGCGACGCTCCCCGCTCAACGCGTGCCGTAGGCGCTCGGCGTCCCTGGTCGCGTCGTACGTCTCGAACGCCGGATCGTTCCAGTAGTCCTCGAACGTCGCCGTGAACGTGTCGATGACGTGCGGCTGCTCCATGTTCGAGATGCGGACGTTCCACTCCATGCCGTCCACCAGCGCGGTCTTCGACAGATTGGACGAGCCGACGTACGCGGTGGTGGTGCCGTTGTTGCGGCGGAACAGCCACGCCTTCGCGTGCAGACGGGTGGTCCTCGTTTCGTACGACACCTTGATCTCGGCGCCTAGCTCCGCGAGTCGGTCGAGGGCTCTTTGGTCCGTGGCGCCGAGGTAGGTGGTGGTGATGACGCGGACCTTGCCGCCACGGGCGATCAGCTCGCGGATGGCTGGCTCGACGATGCGAAGGCCGTACCACTTGATGAACGCGCAGAGCAGGTCGACGCTCTCGGCCGAGGCCATCTCGTGGTTGACCTCGTGGCCGATGCGGGGCTGGTGGCGGCCGTTGACCAGCAGGGCGCCGGTGGAGAGGGGAGTGGTGGGGCGCTGCGGGAAGGCTGGTAGCGCGGGCGGTGTTGGTGGGGCGGCGATGGCGTGGAGCAGGTGCTTGGCGTCGGTCACCTGGTCCTGTTCGGTCGCTGCCTTGGGGCTCACTTCGGCGATGGCCTCGGCGATCTGGTTCGCCATTGCAATCTGGTGGTGGAGCTTGTCGTCGCCGCTGGCGACCGATTGGAGGGCTCGGGAGGCCAGAGCGGCGATGTGCCGGGCGAGGGCGTGGTGGGCGTCGGCGGGGTCGAGTTTGTTGTGTTGGATCAGGGCGGGGTCGACGTGCTGGAGGCGGTCGGCCAGCTCACGAGTAATCAGGTGCTCGTATACACCCCGCTCAAGATCCGTCATCTTCGAACGGTAGCGGGCGTGGATGCGACTGCGCCGCCCCGACATGCAGTCCTTCCGGCTCAACGATATGGGCAGAGCGAACGAAGACATCGAAGGTAGGCGCTGCTTCCCAATTCGGCCGTAGTTTGGTGACGCTGCTCCAGCCCCAGGAGCGATACGCCCTTTGGGCGGCGACGTTGTCGGGACGGACCAGCAGCGTGGCTCGCGGCTCAGTGCGGCCACCAACCAGATCGTCATGCAGCGCCGCAGCGATGCCCTGACGTCGCCAGTTGGGATGTACTAGCAGTTCGCTGAGCGCGAAGGTGCGTCTGCCGTCCTCGTCGGTGAACCCCGGCGGCACGGGCTGGTGGATCCCGTCCCACCACCGCGTCTGTGGAGGAAGCGGGAATCCGTAGATGTAGCCGACCAGAGTCCCGTCGACCGTTGCGGTCACCAGCTCCCACCCAACCCGTTGCATGTGCATGGAGAGCTGACGCCGGAATCGGTCCTCGCTGTGGAACTCGCCGCCGCCCGCGTATACCTTCAGGTAGAGGTCCACAAGCTGATCGAGGATCCCCTTAGCCTCGTCGGCGTTGTGATGGCGGAGTTGCAAGCCCTCGATCACACACTCACCGCCTGGTCGTAGGCGTTGACGAACTGGCGCGTTGCCGTGGTCGCCTGCCGTGACGCCGCGAGGTTCGAGCGCACCCGCGCAAGGCGCCGGCTAATTCGACCCGAGTTCATCTGGCTGACCGCGGGCAGGACGCTCAGCGCGATGCGGGCTGCCTCATTGATGTCGCCCTGCCGATACGCCGCTTCCGACAGGTGCACGGTGTAGTAGACCTGGTTCCGGCGATGTCCCGGCGACGGATTGGCGATGATTGCGCGGAACGACTGAGTGGCACGGTCGGGCTTGTCCAGCGCGAGGTACGAGAGCCCCTGGATGCCGTTCACTTCCTGCTCGTTGACGAAGTCCACAAACCCGAGGTCATCCTCGTGTGGTCCGCGCTCCAACTCGCGACGAGCCTTGGTCATCTCCCGGCTAAAGCCACCCGCGTCCGTGAGCAGGGCGTAGGTGTGCGCCCTCCGCAGATGTAACAGCGTGGTGAGTCGAGGTGTCGCCCATCTGGCCGAAACGCGTAGCGCCGCCTCAGCGCAGTGCAGCGACTCGCCGGGCTGACTGTCGCGGAGCAGCATGGACAACTGGGTGAGCGCCTGTACTTCCATGCGAGGGTCGTCTGCGATCCGTGCGCGGGTGATGGCCTCGTTCAGAAAGGGCCTGGCTTCGTGCCTGCGCTCAGCATCGGTAGCGAGCCATGAGGCCTGGATACCGAGGTCGGCCAGCGCGCTTTGAAGGGCATCGCCGACTTGTCGGCTGTAGGTCGCCCTTGCCGCCCACGTTGACAGCCTGGCGTGAGCCTGGACGGCAACGTCGCAGAGCTGGTCAGCACCGACTGCCGCATCGGCTCGCCGGAAATCTTGAACCAGCGAACTAGCCAGTCGTACCTGTTCCATGCCGATGTTTCGAGGCACGTTGGCAGGATCTGTGAGCAGGTAAGGGTGACCGGCTGCGGCGAGTCCCGCGAGCGCGGCCATTGCGTTGAAGCGTCGCCGGTCCGTAGCGCCACCCCCTTGGGTTGATGCCCCATCCACGGTAACCGCCATTGCAGCCGGTTCGCCCTGCTCAGCTACCGAGTTGTGGGCATGACGGTCGTCTGCGGCGTGATCGTCGGCTCGGTAAGGCTGGCCGGGGAGACCGAACCAGAGGCAAGAAGCTGGAATCCCGAGAAGCTGCGCCCAATGCGTCAGTCGGTCCAGGTGCACCAGCGGAGGCCCGTTCTCCACGCGACTCAACTGCGCCTGTGTGATCCCCAACCACCCCGCCACCACGGTCTGCGGCAAGGCGACCCGCCCGTGGTACGGATGGCACCGGTACGCCCTGATCACCCGCCCGAGATGCCGCTCCGCCAGGGCCCGCCGCACCGGCTCGTGCTCCCAGAAGTTCGCCGGGACCACCGGCGGCGCGCTCAACCGGTCCCGCTCGGCGGCCTGGCATGGCGTACACCGTCCGCTGTCGTTGTCCCGGGCCAGCCGTCCGCCGCACCGAGGGCAGTTCGCGTGGGTCACCGGCGGCTCCGTCCGTCTTGCCTCATCGAGCGTATCCATTGAACACGCTGCGTGGCGCGCTGGTATACGCACGACGCATACCTCAAGGGCGGCCGAACAAGGAAGAACTCCTCAGGCCGGGCGAAGCAGCCGCAGCGCCTCGATGACCATGGCCCAACGATCCTTCTCGTCCGTCGGGTTCAGCACCTTCCCCTTCGCGACGACAACGCCGGCACCGCGCAGCACCGCCAGGTGACCGGCGTACGCCGGATGGGCGTCCAACTCCGCCTTGACGTGCGGGAAGGCAAGGATCGGTAGTCCTGCGCCCAGCGACTCGTTGAGGACCCCGAGCGCCAGGGTGTCGTTGATGCCCAGCGCCCACTTCGTCACCGTGTTGAACGTGAGCGGGGCGGCCACGACCACATCGGCCGGCGGGTGCGGCTCCGGGTCGCCGGGCATGCGCCACTCCACGCGTACGAGATAGCCGGTCTTGTCTTGCAACGCCTCCCGGTCCAGCCACGGAGCGGTGGTAGGGCTGACGATCATGCACACCCGCCACCCGTCGGCGATCAGCACATCGACCAGCTCGTCGATGTATTCCGCCGGACCCGCGGCGCAGACGACCAGATACAGCACCGGGTGTTCCATCATGCCCGCAGTCTGCCCGACCAGGGTGGCGCCTGGTTGACCGCATACGGGCCGCACATGCCGTCGACGATCACTGTGACATGCCGTATTGCCTGGTCAAGCGCGAGAGTCGACCCATGGCCCGGGGCGGGTGCTGGTTTCGGAGTTGCGCCGGCCCTCAACGGCGCAGCCGCGTCCCGCCCGCCCCGGTGCCTCTCGATCCGTCAACGTCTCGGAGCCGGCATGCCCACCCTGATCGACGACGAACACCCGGCTCGCGTGGGCCTGGCCGCCGCTTGGGCGTCGGTCGACGTGCGGGCCGCCGGCGACTTCTGGTGCACAGTCGAAGACCGCCGACCCGGCCTGCTCCCACACCGCGACGCGCCACTGTTCTTCACCGCGCTGGGCCGCCTCATGGTCGGCGGTGGCGACCCGGCGAGCCGGGCGGCGCTGCTCCAGGTCCTCGGCCGCGCGTACCGTCATTTCGACCTGCTCCCGCACTCCACCACCATCGGCGACGCGTTGCTCGCCACCGTGGCCCGCCATGCCCGACCACTGTGGACGCCGCAGCTCGCCCGGGCCGCGGAGCGCGCCCTGTGCCGCGCCACGCACGCCGTGCGGCGCGCCGCCGCGCAGGCCGGCGAAGGCCGGGCGTGGTGGCACGTCCAGGTGATCGGCCACGACCAGCCGTCGCCCGACATCGCCATCCTGACGGTACGTCCCTGGCGGCGGCTGCCCTTCCAACCGGGCCAGGCCGTGCCGGTGTGCACGCCGCGCCTGCCGGGGCACTGGCGCTGGCTCTCGCCGGCAAACGCCCCCCGTGCCGACGGCACCGTCGAGCTGCACGTCCGCGCCGTACCCGCCGGCACCGTCTCCCACCGCCTGGTCCATGAGGTACGCCCCGGCGAGCTGCTCTGGCTCGGCCCACCCGTCGACACCGGTCTGCGCCTCGACCCGGCGAGCACGAGCGATCTGCTGCTCGTCGTCGGTGGCACCGGCCTGGCGCCGCTGCGCTCCCTGGTCGAGCAGGTCGCCGCCGCACCGGACGGACGGCGGGTGACGCTGGTCGTCGGCGCGCGCACGTTCACCGACCTGTACGACTCGGTCAGCCTCGACAAACTACAGTGCGCCCACGACTGGCTGACCATCGTGCCGGCCTTCTCCGACGACCCCTGCGCGGAGCCGGCCGAGCAGGGTGACGCCTTGACCATCGCCCTCGGCCACCACCAGCCGGGTCAGGAGATCTACCTCTGTGGCCCGCCCGCGATGCTGACCAGTGCGCGGCCACGACTGCTCGCCCTCGGTGTCCCCCCGGCAAGCATTCACCTCCCTGCGAGCTTCACCCGCTGATGGCTGGCTGCTGCTCTGGAGTTGTTGTCCGGCCTTCTCATCCATTGACCATCATGGGAGCCTTGTTGTCTGTGAGTGTGTGACTCGACACGGGGAGTGAGCCGCATGGGCGATGCTGACGGTCCGTCCCAGTGGTCGATCGAGAAGTTCGGGCTGGATTTGGCAACCGCTCTGCGTACTGCTGTGCCGGCGGCGTTGGGCCGCGCGGTCGAGCTGGCCCAGGATGCGCGCGAGGCATCGGAGTTGGACACCGATCATGCCTTCGGCCCGGTCCGGTGGAAGCAGCAGTACGAGGTGCTGCACGAGTATCTGCACGACTTTCCCGATGTGGTGGACGTCCATCCGCCGGGCGCTCAGGTGCGGGTCACCATCTGCCGAGGTCATCTGCTGCTGCCCTGGCGGTATGCGACCCGGAGCGACCTGGACATGCGCGACGCCCGCCCCGGGCGTGACCTCAACCGGCTGATCCGAGACCTGCTGATCCTCTTCGGGCCTGAGCCGAGCCATGAGGAGGTCACTCTGCCGCTGATGCCGCTCACGCCAGAGGAGGCCCGCGACCGCTCAGCTCTTCGGGATGCCGTGGAGCAGTTGACCGACGAGCCGAAGGTGCTGCTCGTCGGGTTTGCCTGCAACTCCGACGAAGGTCTATTCCGGGTCTCCTGGGGTGAGGCGGCTCTGGTTGGCGGCACCGAACTCAAGTGGGGCCACGTCGAAGACCTGCCAGTCGATCGAACAAGATGATGGTCGACCGTCGAGCCGGATTGGCTCGCCGGTCTGGACTCCTGGTTCGTGCCCTGAAGCGGTTGATGCCTGTGAGTCATTTTGATGACTCACAGGCATCACGCTCGTCAGGACATTGCCGGCCGGACACCGCTCGTGCCGGTCACCGGACGCGGTCAGGTGGAGAGGTCGCCGAACTCGCGTACCTCGTCAACGTCCAGCGTGATCTTGTCGTTCTCGGTCCACTGGCTGGTGGCGGCGAGCCAGCTCGGGTCGTCGCGTTCTTCGATGTCACTCCAACTGTGCCGGTGGTGCCGTAGCTGGATCGGCCCGGTCGACGCGCCAGGTTCGAGCATCCCGCCGGTGAAGGTCAGCTCCACCCAGCCGGGGGCCGCGGTGCCCGGGATCGGATAGCCAGGCCCGGGTGTCGTCAACGGGGACGGCCCGCCCGGCGGGATGAAGAACTGCACGGTTTGCCGGATCCGGTCGCAGCCCAGCGCGGCCCAGTCGCAGTTCGGCACCAGCGACGTGTTGCCGCCCTCGAAGCGCAGGTGGTAGCGCACCCGCACCGCGCTCAGATCGAGCGGCCCGCTGCCGGTGTTGGTGACCTTGAGGAGGTGCTGGATCTGGTTGTTCGTCGGGGACCAGTCGAGATTTAGGTAGCTGACCGTCGCGCGGCCGCTGGCGGTGCGCACGGTGACGCCGGGCGAGCTGTCGGAATAGCCGCCGAGCGCACGGGCGCCAATCGCGATCCAGTACGTCGTGCCGGGCGCGAGGTCGGTCAGCGTAATCGTGGTGTCGAGCGTGGTGCCGAGCCAGCGGTACGTGTTGGGGCCCAGCAGTGCCTGCACCTCGTAGTTGATCGGCTGCTCCGCCGCCGGATCGCCGATCCAGGTCGAGGGCGCCCAACTGAGGGTGAGCTGGTGCGGCTCGTTGGCTACCACCACCGGGTTGCCGGGGGTGCTGATGGCCGGGCCGTCCGCGCTCGCGGCGTTGACGGCGAGCAGGCTCGCCAGCGCGGCGAGGGCGACGACGGCGGCGACGCGGCGAGCGGACATGCTGCGAACGCTAGGGCGACTTCCTCAAAAATGATAGGCAAGTGTCAATATGTGGGCTAGAATTCGCCACCGCGTAGTCGATCACCCGGTGTTGCCGCCCCGCGAACACGAGGCGGCAACACCCTTGGCTGGTCAGCTCACGAGCCACCCTGCCGTTGAATTCGCCCGTCGCCGGAAACCTTGGCTCGACCCAGGTCGCGCTCGGTGCCAGCGGAGCCGGTCGCGGTGCGGCGGTGACGTTGGTCAGGCGAGTGCTCCACGGGCGAACCCTGGCGGCCCCGAGCGCCGCTGCCCGGATGCCGCCGACCTCGCGCCGACTCGCCACCGCTGTCGTGTTTGTTCTGCTTGTGGCTACCCATGCACTGCGCGTACCCGGTCGCCGGGCGGCTAGTCCAGCCTCACGGATTCCAGTAGACGAGGACCCTGGCCTGGTCGAAGCGTCGCTCCTTAAGGTCGGCACGCTGGATCACCCAGTGGATGCTCGCGCCGCCTTGTCTGCCGCCGTGGAACTCGGCAAGCACGACCCAGTCACCATGGTCGGCTGGCCCATCAACCCCTCGCACCGACTCGTCCTGGCCGGAGCGGCCCGAGGGGTTGGCCGCCAACCACGCGGGGTTGAAACCGTTGCATTCAGTGCCGTAGCCGCCCAACAGCAGCGGCGTAGTCCAGCCTCCGTAAGAGAACGGGCCGTCGGGCACCTTGCTCAGGACTTCTTTCCACACGTCGGTCATAGCTTCGAACGGGGGATCTCCCGGCAGCGGCGGAGACCACGGGGGCCCCGGGATCGTCTTGACGTAGGGCAGCGAGATGTCGACAGTGAGGTGCAGATCGCCCTGCGGGATCTCCGTGTAGACCTCGGCGAACTCCTCGTCGTCCGGAGGGAAGTCAGCCGGATACCGCTCGCGCTCCTCGACCGCCACGCCTGCCGGCACGTACCTGACCTCGCCCCAGCCGCTTTCCTCGGGCCAGCCGAACAGCAGCAGTTGGCCGTCGGACGGTAGTGGAAGGTCGGTCACGTCTGCCGGAAGAGCAGCGCAGTCGATGGTGGCGATCAAGGGATACTCGGGGTCCTCGGCGTCGGCCGGAAGCATCAAGGGTCCACGGATGGCGCCCACGACGGGCCCGTCACCCCCCTGTGTCATGAAGGCGGACGGGCGGGCGAGCTCCAGCCAGCGCTCCACGTCGGCGGCGGGGATGCCGCGGCGGAGCGCCTCGGCGCGGACCTGATCGATGATTTTCACGTTTCGGGGAAGCACGGGAGCACCGTAGATCAACCGTGCGACGTTCTCCGCCCTCACAGGTTCCTGTCGGACTGATTACGCATCCACAAACCACAGTGGAACGCGCGGTACGGTGCGGCGATACCACCTGCAGACATAGGGGGACATCAGTATGGAACGACGTACGCTCCTTCGCGGCCTGGCACTGGGTGCGGCAGCCGCGCCGGCCGCCGCACTGTTCGGCCCGGGCACGGCGATGGCTGCGACCAACTACTACGTCGCCACCGCCGAGCAGGTCAAGAACAAGGTGCTGGTCTGGAACAAGAACAAGGGCTTCAGCGACGCGAACGTGCACTGGAGTTTCAGCCCGGGTTCCGGCGGTTGGACCAACCTGTCGGATGTGAAGATCCGCAGCACCTCCGCCCAAGGCTGGATCGCGCTGGTGGTCGCCTCCGGCGGCAAGGCGGGGATCGTCGACATCGGCAGCAAGAAGCACACCGGGCTCGGTGACCTGAAGTGGAGCGCCACGCCGGGCGGCAACCCGCACGCCATTGAACGCATCCCCGGCAACGGCTCCGTGGTGGTCGCCAGCTCGAACGGCCACCTGACGGTGTACGCGCCCAGCTCGGTCGGCAACCTCAGCTCGCTGGCCAAGGTGCAGACCATCAGCCTGGCCGGGGCGCACGGTGTGCTGTGGGACCCGACGTACAGCCTGCTGTGGGCCATCGGCAAGGGCGTCATCAAGGGGTACGCGGTCGAGGGATCGCGCCGCGGCACCCGACTGAAGCACTACGGTGCCGCGGTCAGCATCGGCAGCGGCAATCTCGGTCACGACCTGCAGCCCGACTACAGCAACAAGTACCGGATGCTGGCCACCGCGACGCACGGGGTGTACGAAATCAACACCGCGGGCGGCAGCTTCAGCGCGCGCAGAATCTCCAGCCAGACCCGGGTCAAGGCGTACGTGCGGCACTCGTCGGGCGAGGCCGTGTCGGTCCGGGCCGACAACACCGGCGCCCGCACCTGGGGCAGCCCCACGGTCCGGTTCTCCGCCTCCCCCGACCGCAGCCGGTCCGGCGCGGAGTTCTACAAGGCCCGCATCTGGACGCCGAACTTCGAGTGACCACACCCTGGCGCAGAAGGCTGATGCCTGTGAGTCATTTTGATGACTCACAGGCATCACGTTCGTCAGGACAAGCCCTGCTCCGAACGCCTCAGACCACCGGCCGGCAGGCCGCTCACGGCACGATTGGGCGAGGTGGTGGTCCTTGATACCGCGATATGGCGTTCTCGGACAGTCGGGTCTGCATGCCCGGCCATAGCGTTCGGCTTTCGAGCTGTTCGCGACCTGAGGGAGACGCCATGCAGGAACCGTTACCGGGTGAGCAGGCTCCGGTCAGCGTCAACATCGGCCGCTGGCGGGCGGGGCTGCCGCCGGACACGTGGCCCGACCCCCTGCCGGCGAGCGGGGAGATTTGGCGACGCGACGTCTTCGCGGTCGCCGAGGCATACCGGGCGGGGTCCGCGAGCCCACGGCAACTGCTGACCGCCGTGCTGGTCTGGGGTTACGGACCCATCGGGTACGGCCCGTGGCGCGCCACCAGGTCACTCGACGCCGACCCGGACGGCAAACGCCTGGCGTACGCGCTGGAAGAGCTGTCCACGCCAGCGCCCGATGAGGACGCGCTGTGCACGGCGTACCGCCGCTTCGGCGACCCCGACCACGCTCGCCTGCCCTGGTTGGGGCCGGGCCTGTTCACGAAGGTCCTTTACTTCGTCGGCTACCGGCGTGGGGTGGGCGGTGTGCAGCCCCTGATCCTCGACCGGGTCGTGGCCGGCCTGCTCCCCGCCGAGGCGGGTGTCGGCCGGCGCAACGGCTGGTCGTCCGAGGAGTGGCTGGCATACCTGCGGTGGGCGGCCGAGCAGGCCCGGGCGAGGGCGGTCGAGGCGGACGAGGTGGAGATGGCGGTTGCTGGCGGCGGGTGATGGGCTATCGCGCCGCGCGGAGGCGGGCGTCGAGCGCGTCGAGGTCGGGGAGAAACCAGATGTGTCCACCCTGGTTCGACTCGTGCACCAGGGCGCGCAACGCGGAACTGTCCGCGAGCTGCGCCGAGATGTCGCCGACGACGGCCAGCCGCAGTCGGTAGTTGACGAACTTCTGCATCACGTCGCCGGCGAAGCGGGTGCCCAGCGAGAAGAAGCGTGCGTCGAGTCGGTTGGCCGGCACGGCGACCACCTGGGCGCCGAGGAACGCCGCCCCGATCAGGTCCAGCGCGTCCTGCTCGGTGGTCAGTGGCGGGCCGTCGGGGTCACAGACCAGCACCGGCACTCCGGCGCGTTCCTGGATCTCGTCAGGCATCGTTGACCTCCCGGTCGAGCAGGCCGTTGTCGGCGTTGAGCACGGCGTCGAGCAGGTGCAGCAACTCGGCGGTGGAGGCCGGGTCACCCAGGACGATGATCTTCATGCGGTGGCGTTGCTCGTCGTACACCGTCTGCACCCGCAGCGGGCTGGCCTGGTCGTGGCCGGTGTTGGCGCTGGTGAGCACGAGCGTGCCGAGCCGGTCGGCGGCGGCTCTGTCGACGCCGTCGATCTGGACGATGCTCGACACCTCCGCCTGCCGGGCGACGCCGGGCGCGACCGGGGCCTGACCGGTGAGCGCATCGAGATCACTGGCGGCGATCCGGTACTGCTTGCCGATCCGCACCGCGCGCAACCGGCCCGAGCGGATATAGCTGCGCACCGTCCGCACGTGCAGCCCAAGCCGGTCGGCGACCTGCTCAACAGAGTACATGTCTTCCGTCATCGTTCCCCATCCTACTCGGATAGGGAAGGTTAGGGACAGGTGGGTGCGCCTTCAAGATCAAGAAAGAGGGTCGGCCGGCTAACTCGCTCGCGCTGTCGGACTGTTCCAGTACCGTCTGGAAACCATGGACGCGCGGCGCGGCGACGCCATCATCGGGCGGGATCACCCCGCAGGTCTGCTGCGCGCCGAATTTGACCGCGCCGCCACCAGCCACGGCGGTCTGGTCCTGGTCACCGGTGAGCCGGGCATCGGCAAGACGACCCTCGTCACGTCGGCCGCCCGGGAGGCCCGGCAACGCGGCGCGCTGGTGCTCGGCGCCGCCTGCTGGGATTCCGACAGCGCCCCCGGCTACTGGCCATGGGTGCAGGTGCTGCGTGGCCTGCGGCGCTCCGCCGGCGACTGGGCGGTGGCACGGCCGGACGCCGAGCCGGCCCTCGCGGCACTGCTCGGCGAGGCCGACCCCAGCAAGCAGCAGGCCGACCGGCTTACCACCTGGGCCGGCGTCGACACGGACAGCGCCGACCAGGAAGGGTTCGCGCTGTACGACGCGGTGACCGCCGCGCTGGTCGCGGTCTCCCAGCAGCGGCCGGTCGTGGTCGTCCTCGACGACCTGCACTGGGCCGACCCGGCCTCACTGCGGTTGCTGAGCTTCGCCGCCCAGCACACCTGGTTCGAGCGGTTGCTGCTGGTCGGCACCTACCGCGACGCGGAGGTCGAGTCGGGCGAGCACCCGCTGCGCCCCCTGCTGATGCCGCTGGTCGCGAAGGCCACCACGATCACCCTCACCGGCCTCGCCCGCGACGAGGTGGCCGCGCTGATGGCACGCACCGCCGGGCGGGAACCCGACGCCGACCTCGTCGACGAGGTGCACCGGCGCACCGGTGGCAACCCGTTCTTCATCGAGCAGACCGCCAGGCTGTGGCACGCCGACGACGCGGCCGGCACGATCGCACCCGGCGTACGGGAAGCGGTGCGCCGCCGCCTGGCCCAGTTGCCGCCGGCCGTGGTCGAGGCGCTCACCGTCGCGGCCGTGCTGGGGCGCGAGTTCCACCGCCAGGTCCTGGCGGCCTGCGGCGCCGCCCCGGTGGCGCAGGCCGACCGGCTGCTCGACCGTGCGGTGACCGCCCGGCTGGTGGTCGCCCGGGGCGGCGGCCGGTTCGTCTTCGCCCATGACCTGGTCCGGGAGACCATCTACGACGGGCTGTCCCCCGACGAGCGGCAGGCGCGGCACGGCGCGGTCGTCCGGGCGGTCGACGACCTGCGGGAGCTCACCGATCAGCTGGTCCCGGCCGACCTCGCCCGCCACGCCTACCTCGCCGGCCCCGCACTCGACCGCGCGCGGGTGGCCACGCTGCTGGTCGCCGCCGGGCGGGACGCGTTCGTCCGGCTGGCCGCCGACGAGGCGGCGGTGCACTTCCGCCGGGCGCTGGAGGTCGTCGAGGACCCGGAGCAACGCGTGCGGATCCTCATCGAGTTCGGCGAGGCGCAATATCACCACGCCGGCCGGGAGGAGTCCGCCGCACTGCTCACCGAGGCCGGGGCGTTGGCTCGCACGCTCGACGACCCGGTGTTGCTGGCCCGCGTCGCCCTCATCGTGAACCGGGCCCGCCAGGTGGAGGCCATTCAGCCGATCGACGCGGCGGAGTTGGTGCGTGACGCGTACCGGAAGCTGATCGGCGAACCGGACGCCGACGCGTCGGTCGGCGCGCTGGTCGCCGACCTGATCACCGCCACCGAGACGATCGCCCGGCGAGGGCAGGACGACGAGGCGTTGACGTTCAGCCTCTGGGCCCGCCACGACACCACCTGGGGGTTGGGCACCGCGGCGGCCCGCGCCGCGCTGACCGCCGAGATCCGGGACGTGGCCCGCCGCACGGGAGACCGGGAGACCGAGCTGTGGGCCACCTCGCTGCGCTGGGTGGCGCTACTGGAGTTGGGCGACCCGCACTTCAACGAGGAGCTCACCACCTTCGTCGGCGCGGACCGGCACGGCGACCTCAGCCGGCACCAGATTTCGGCGGCCATCGACAGCGGGATCATCGCGGCTTTCCGGGGTGACTTCGCCGAGGCCGACGAGCGGTTCGCCGTCCTCAGCGACTTCTCCGACCCGGGCCATGCCGAGTTCGGGTTCATGGGCCATCACCTGCGCTGGTCCCGGGCGCTGCTCCAGGGTCGGTTCGCCGAGGCCGACGCCCTGCTGGACGCGCTGGCTCCGATCGACTACCCCTACCAGGAGTTGCTGCGGGCGATCACCGCCGCGGAGCGGGGCGACGGCGAGACTGCGGTCCGGCTGACCGCCGGCATCGAGGACGCCGCCATCCGCTATCCGCGCCCGGTGTCGCCGATCTGGCTACGGTTACGCGCGCAGGCCGCCGCCGCGTCCGCCGACCCGCAGCGCTGTGACGCCGCACGGGCCGCACTCGCCCCGCACCGGGGAGAGTGGATGGTGGCGCTCTTCGGCTGCGACGTCAGCGGCCCGGTCGACCACTGGCTGGCAATGATCGACGCCGCCCAGCAACGCTGGGACGACGCCATCGCCGGCTTCACGGCCGCCCGTGAGTCCGCCGACCGGCTGGGTGCCCGTACCTGGTCGCTCATCGCCCGGGCCGGCCTCGTGGACGCCCTCGCCGGCCGGGGCCACCCGGGCGACGCCGCGACACTCGCCGCGCTGCGCGCCACCACCGTTCAACAGGCAACGGCTCTGGGCATGACGCAGGTGCTGCACCGGCTCGCCGAACCGGCCCCCACCGAAGCGGCCGAGCAGACCGCCACCGCACGCCAGGCCGTCGCGCCGGGCCAGGCCGTCGCACCGGCCGCAGCCGCCGGGCCAGGCCAGGGTGCCGCGCCGGGCCAGGGTGCCGCGCCGGGCCAGGCCGTCGGGGCGGCCAACGCCGGGCCAGGCCAGGCTTTCGCGCCCCGTCAGGCCACGGCGGTCGCGCCAGCCGGCGAGGGGTACGAGTTTCGGCGCGACGGGCCGGTCTGGCAACTCGCGTACGCCGGTGTCGTGGTGCATCTGCCCGACGCCAAGGGTCTGCACGACCTGCACCTGCTGCTCAGCCGGCCGGGCAGCGACGTGCCCGCAGTGGAGCTGCTCGACCCGGCTGCCGGGCCGGAGCTGGTCGCCGCCCGGCGGATGGGCGCCGACCCGGTCCTCGACGACGAGGCGAAGGCCCGCTACCGGCGGCACCTGGCACGCCTCGACGAGGAGATCGACCGGGCCGCCGCCCGCGACGACGACCGGAAGGTGGCCGCGTTGGACGCCGAGCGGGGTGCGTTGCTCGACGAGCTACGTGCCGCAGCGGGGCTGGCCGGTCGGAGCCGCCGCCTGGGCGACGAGGCCGAGCGGGCCCGTAAGACGGTGACCGCGCGAATCAGGGACTCACTGCGCAAGCTCGACGAGCGGCACCCGGCCCTCGCCGGCCACCTGCGCGAGGCCGTCTCGACCGGCAGCACCTGCCGTTACCTGCCGCCCGAGCCGCTGCGCTGGCGGCTCTGAACCCATGGCCGGCGCGTCGGTTGGTCAGCGCCGGCCATGGGTTCGGCTCAGTCCTTGAGGTCGGGGCTGGGGTCCAGGACCCGGGCGAGCCAGTCGGTCTGGGCGCGCCGTGCTGCGGCCGACACGCGGACCTCGGGGAACAGCGCCGAGAATCCGTGGAAGCCCCCGGCCCACAGGTGCAACTCGGCCTGGCCACCGGCGGCCCAGATCCGGGTCGCGTAGCTGACGTCCTCGTCGCGAAAGACCTCGGCGGTCCCGGCGTCGATGTACGTGGTCGGCAGACCGGACAGGTCGTCCGCCAGCGCGGGTGAGACGTACGCGGAGACGTTCTGGTCGGTGTGCCCGCCGAGGACGCTGCGCCACCCGAACTCGTTCATCTCCCGGGTCCACACGCCGTCCAGCCCGCTGTACTGACGGCTGGAGATGGTGTCGTTGCGGTGGTCGAGCATGGGGCACGACAGCAACTGCGCGGCGATGGTCGGGGTGTTGCGGTCGCGAGCCATCAGCGTGACTCCTGCCGCCAGGCCACCCCCTGCGCTGGCGCCGGCCACGACGACGCGGGCCGGGTCGATGCCGAGGTCCACGGCGTTCTCAGCGACCCAGAGCAGGCCCTGGTAGCAGTCGTCGACCAGCGTCGTACCGGTTGCCTCCGGCGCCAGCCGGTAGTCCACAGTGATCACGACGGCGCCGAACCGGTCGAGCCATTCCAGCGGGACATCTATGTTCGAGAAGCGGTCGCCCCACATCATCCCGCCGCCGTGGATCCAGTAGACGCAGGGTGCGCCGGCGGCGCGATCGGTGGGACTGAGAATGGACAGCGGGATCGGCGTTCCGTCACTGGCGGGAACGGTGACCTCGCGCCGCTCGACCGCTCGGCCTTCCAGCTGGCTGTCGATCGACGGTTGGGGGAAGTGGCGCAGCTGCTCGATCACCTCGGGGCCGAGGGGCGGCATCGGCGGCAGTTCGGCCAGGGGTACGAGCAACTCGGGGTCGATGCCCGGTCGGGGGAGGTTCATCACGGATCCTTTCGCTGAAACGGTCAGGGGCGGTCGGTGCGGTCGCCGGTTCAGAAGGTCGCCTTGCCGCCGACCGGCACCGCGTCGGTGTATGCCGAGTCGCCGGCCAGCAGCGGCTGAAGCTTCGCGACGAGGGCCTGCGCCTGCTCGCCGCCGAAGAACGCGCTGTGCGCCTCGGCGCTGGTCCAGCCTTCGATGACGTGGACGACGTCGCGGTCGGACGCCGAGCGGGCCACGAGGAAGACCACGCAGTCGTCGTGCGGCAGGGACGGTGCGTCGAGCAACAACTGGATCAGCTCGTCCGCCTTGCCCGGCTGAGCGGTCATGGTGGCCTGGAACCCGTGGTGGACAGACATCGTGGAGACTCCTAATCGTTGAGCTGTGCTGCGCTCTTCAGGAAACTGACACTCCTATGGAAGCGCACCCACCAGCAGAAACGTTAGAAGGATGCTCGCCGGTCCTTGCCTGATCCTCTCGTTGTGGCGAGGATCGGTCCTGTGCTTCAATCGGCCCGTGGATCTCGACGAGCTGCGGGCACTGCTGGCCCGGCACGCCCGAACGGACATGAGCACCGCCATCGAGGGGGTGCTGATCTCCAAGGTCGACCAGCAGACGGCACCGACCACGTCGATGTCGGGCACCGTGCTGGCACTCATCGCTCAAGGCGCCAAACAGATGGCGCTGGGCGACCGCGTGTACGAGTACCGCGCGGGCCAGTACCTCGTCGCGTCGGTCGACCTGCCGGTCACCGGCCGCTTCACGCAGGCAAGCGCCGACGCGCCGGCTCTGGGGTTCGGGCTGGTGCTACACCCGGCCATGGTCGCGGAGCTGCTGCTGCAGGCGGCGCCCGGCGACCTTCCGCCCCTGGCTGGGCCGACGCCGTCGGGGCTGCTGGTCAGCGACGCTCCCGACGAGCTCGGCGACGCGGTGATCCGACTGCTTCGTTTGCTGGACCGACCGCGGGACGTCACGGTGCTCGCGCCCCTGATCAAGCGGGAGATCCTGTGGCGGCTGCTCACCGGGGAGCAGGGTGCGGCCGTACGGCAGCTCGGTCTGGCCGACAGCAGCCTCAGTCACATCGCCCGGGCGGTCCGGTGGATCCGTGACCACTACGCGCAGCCGTTCCGGGTGGAGGATCTGGCACGGCTGACCGGAATGAGCGTGTCGGCGTTCTATCGCAACTTCCAGGCAGTGACCGCGATGAGTCCGATCCAGTTCCAGAAGCAGATCCGACTGCAGGAGGCCCGGCTCCTGCTCGCCACGCACCCCAACGACGTCACCGGGGTGGGCATCCGAGTCGGCTACGAGAGCCCGTCGCAGTTCAGCCGCGAATATCGTCGCCAGTTCGGCGCGCCTCCCAGCCAGGACGCCACCCGCCTGCGGGGCGCCACCCGAGCCGAGGTGCCGGCGGTCGTCTGACCGTCAGCGTTCACCCTGGTGCCCAGACGACAGCCGACGGGCGCCGCCACAGTCGTGGCGGCGCCCGCCGAACGGGTCGGGGCCGGGTCAGCGGCGGTTGTACCTGTGCATGGTCAGGGTGCCGAAGACGACCAGGAAGCCGGCGCTCCAGACCAGCAACCACATGGTGGCCGACGGGTCCGAGTCGCCGCTCATCGCCCCACGGATCGCCGCGACCAGCTGCGTCACCGGGTTGACCTTCACGAACGCCTGGAGCCAGCCGGGCATGGTGCTCGGGTCGACGAAGACGTTGCTCAGGAACGTCAGCGGGAACAGCACCATCATGCTGACCCCCATCACCGACTTCTCGCTGCGCAGGATCAGCCCGAAGAACGTCCACACCCAGGAGAAGGCGAACGAGAAGACCACCAGCAGCCCGATCCCGATGGCCACGCCGACGACCCCGCCGGCGGGCCGGAAGCCGAGCGCCAGCCCCAGGCCCAGGATCACCAGGGCGGCGAGGATGTAGCGCAGCACGTCGCCGAAGATCATGCCGACCAGGGCGGACGGACGCCAGACGGGCAGCGTCCGGAACCGGTCGAAGATGCCCTTCTCGATGTCGGTGTTGAGGCCGACGCCGGTGTACATGGTGATCATCACGACGCTGGTCACCATGATGCCGGGCAGGAAGAACTGCAGATATTCGCGCGGGCTGCCGGCGAGGGCGCCACCGAACAGGTACGTGAACATCAGCACCATGATGATCGGGAACGCGGTGACGTCGAAGAGCTGCTCCGGCACGTGTTTGATCTTCAGCATGGCCCGCCAGCCGAAGGTGAGCGACGCGCCCAGCGCGCTGGGTCGGGGCGGTCGGGTACCGGGCGCGAGCACTGTCGCCAGCGCGTCGGCGGACGGCACGTAGACGGACGGCGCCCGTTCGGTGGTGGTCGTGGTGTCGCTCATCGGGCTGCCTCCAGCTTGTTGTCGGGCTCGCCGGCCGGCACGGCGGGGTGATCGGTCAGGGCAAGGAAGACCTCGTCGAGACTCGGCTGGCCGAGGGAGAAGTTGTCCACGACGATGCCGGCGCGGGCCAGCTCGCCGAGCGCGCGCGAGGCCTGGGCGCTGGCATCGAGGTCGGTGCCGGCCTCACCGACGCGGGCGGTCAACGCCACCGGGTCGGCGGCGAGCTGCACCGGCACGCCGAGCGCCTCCCGGAGCACCCTCTCCGCCTCCGGCCGCTGGCCGGGATCGCGCAGTCGCAGGTGGACGGTGCCGGAGCCGATAGACGACTTCAACTCACCCGGGGTGCCCTCCGCGATCACCCGGCCGTGGTCGACGACCGCGATCCGCCCGGCGAGCTGGTCGGCCTCGTCGAGGTACTGGGTTGTCAGCAGCACTGTGGTGCCGTGCGACACCACCGCCCGGACGATCTCCCACACCTGGTTGCGGCTGCGGGGGTCGAGGCCGGTCGTCGGCTCGTCGAGGAAGAGCAGGTCGGGCGTGTTCAGGATGCTGGCGGCGATGTCGATGCGCCGCCGCATCCCACCCGAGTACTTCTTCACCTGGCGGTCGCTCGCCTCGGTCAGTCCGAACGCGGCGAGCAGGGCCGCCGCGCGCTCCCGGGCGGCCGGCTTGCGCAGACCGAGCAGGCGGGCGAGGAGCACCAGGTTCTCCGTACCGGTCAGGTCCTCGTCGACCGAGGCGTACTGGCCGGTGAGGCTGACCCGGGACCGGACCTTGTCGGCCTCGGTGACCACGTCGTGGCCGAAGACCCGGGCCGAACCGCCGTCGGGGCGCAGCAACGTCGCGAGCACCCGGACCGCTGTGGTCTTGCCCGCGCCGTTGGGGCCGAGCAGACCGTAGACGGTGCCGGCGGGCACCTGAAGGTCGATCCCGGCCAACGCCCGGGTGTCCCCGAACGAGCGGGTGAGCCCCTCGGCCTCGATGGCCAGGCCGGTGGTGCGTCTACTCATGATCCTTACCTTTCGTGTTGGACGTGTTCAGGAGACGTACGGTCGAGCCGCCCGGGCGTCGCGCAGAGCCAGGCCCCACCAGCGGAGCTGGTCGAGCAGGACGCTGGCGTCCCGGCGTAGCTCGTCGGTGCACTGCGGTGTCGGCTCGCCGCCGAGCAGGTCGATCCCGACGACGTCACGCACCGTCATCGCGTGCAGCGCCGTGAAGACGGTGCGGAGCTGGTCGACCGCGTACCGGCCGGTGGACCGACAGCCGTACGACACGAAGCCGACCGGTTTGGCCTGCCACTCGTCGTACGCGTAGTCGATGGCTTGTTTTAGCGGTGCGGGGAAGCTGTGGTTGTACTCGGGGGTGACCACGACGAACGCGTCCGCTCGACCCACCTCGCGGACGAACGCCCGGATCGACGCGGTCGGTTCGGCGGGGTAGCTGGCCGGGAAGTCGTACTCGGTCAGGTCAACGACGGTCACCGCCAGGTCGTCGTGCCGCGCGGCCTGTTCGGTGAACCAGCTGGTGACCCGGTCGCCGGCCCGCCCCTCCCGGGTGCTGCCGATGATCACGGCGATCCTGAGCGGTGTCATCATCCCCCCTCCCGAGTTGTCGGTTCCACCTCTTCGGCGCGAGAAAGCAGCACGCCGCCCGCTAGATCGGATCTAGCGGGCGGCGTTTCGGGGCGGAATGTCAGTGGGGTCGGCTTGACTGTGGTCGACGGACAGGGGAGTGGGCATGGCACAGGTACGCATCGCACCGTGGGACGAGGACGACCTCGACCTGCTGCGGGAGCTCAACTCACCGGACACCCGCAAGCACACCGGCGGCCCGGAGACCGACGAGCAGGTGCTCGCCCGGCACGACCGGTACGTGCACTTCGCCGGGACCGGACAGGGCGCGATGTTCACGCTGGTGCTGCCGGACGGCGTGCGGGCCGGCAGTGTCGGCTACTGGGGCCGCGACTGGCGCGACCGACCGGTCTACGAGCTGGGCTGGGCGGTGCTGCCCTCTTACCGGGGGCAGGGGCTGGCGACCGTAGCGGTGCGGGCGGTCATCGACGTGTTGCGCGCTCGGCAGGACCGGCGCTACGCCCACGCCTACCCCTCGGTCGACAATCCCGCCTCGAACGCGGTCTGCCGCAAGGCCGGTTTCACACTGCTCGGCGAGACGGACTTCGAATACCCGCCGGGGCAGCTGATGCGCGCCAACGACTGGCAACTCGACCTGACAGCCCCGCCGACCGCAAGCTGAGGTCGGCGGGGCGGCCGGTGACCGGTCACCAGGTGGTGTCGAGGCGGTGCCGTTGCTCGGCGGTCAGCTCCAGCTCGACCGCTGCCAGGCTCTCCTCCAGTTGCGCCACCGACGAGGCGCCCACCAGCGGGATGGACGGCAGCTCACCGCCCAGCAGCCAGGCGAGCACCACCTGGTTGACCGTCGCGCCGCTCTGCCCGGCCACCTCCCGCAGCGCGGCCAGTCGCCGGGGCGCGCTCGGCAGGTCGTACGCCGAGCTGAGCGGCTTGTCCGCCCGGGTGAACGCCCCCTTGAGCAGCGGCGAGTACGCCACCAGGGTCAAGTCGGGCTCGGCACGCAGGTAGCTGAGCAGGTCACCGCTGACGCCGCCCGGCTCGCCGTCCGGGTCCAACTCGCTGACCAGGTCGGTGCGGTTCGGCAGGTAACTGCGCTGGTACTGGAGCACCTCGTACCCCGGCAGGTCCGCGGCGGCGGCCAACGCCCGGGCCCGCTCCACCCGCCAGGCCCGGTGGTTGCTGGCACCCAGCAGACCCACCGTGCCCTCGGCGACCAGTTCGGCGAAGCCCTCCACGGTCTCCTGGAGCGGCACGGTCCGGTCCTCGATGTGTGCGTAGAGCAGGTCCAGTCGCTCCACCCCGAGCCGTTCCCGGCTGCGCTCCGCGGACTCGCGGATCACCTTGGCGGAAAGGCCCTCCGCGTTGTCCAGGTAGCTGGTCCCCGGGGCCAGCGGTCGAGCGCCCAGCTTGGTGGCGATGACGATCTCGGCACCGACGCCCCGGCTGCGCCGCCACCGGCCGAGCAGTTCCTCGCTCTGCCCGCCCTGCCCGCCGTCCACCCAGAACGCGTAGTTGTCCGACGTGTCGATGAACGTGCCACCAGCCTCGACGTACCGGTCGAGGATCGCGTACGAGGTGGCCTCGTCGGTGGCGCTGCCGAAGAGCATCGCGCCGAGGCTCAGCACGCTGACCTCGCGCCGGGTCGCCGGGTCAGCGCCGATCGTGCGGTACCGCATGGGGATCTCCTCTCGTGCGCCCTACCGGTGGGCGCACGGGTCACCCTGCCGGCTGGAGCGCACTCCAGGTCAAGCGCTCACCGTCACCAGGGCAGCACGCCGTACCCACCGCCGGCGTCCATCTGGAAGCCCCAGAGCAGCCCGCTCGGTCCGTCGGCTGGCAGGGTCGCCAGGTGCACGCTCACCTCGGCGCCCTGCTCGGCGGTGCGGAAGCCGCTGTTGCTGTTCAGGTCGGTGGCGCAGTAGCCCGGGTTCGCCGCGTTCACCTTGATCGGGGTGTCCCGCAGTTCCTTGGCGTACATCGCGGTGAGCATGTTCAGCGCCGCCTTCGACGACGGGTACGGCACTGAGGTCAGCGCGAACAGCGCTCCCGCCGGGTCGGTCATGACCGCGATCGAGCCGACCTCGCTGGAGACGTTGACGATCCGGGCCGCCGGCGCGCGGCGCAGCAGCGGCAGCAGCGCGTTGGTCACCGTCGCCACCCCGAACACGTTCGTCTCGTAGACGCGGCGCAGCGTCGCCACTGTCGTCTCGCTGGGCAGCCCCTGAGCGCCGTCGGCGAGGACGATGCCGGCGTTGTTGACCAGCACGTCCAGTTGCCCGTGTTCCGCCTGGACCTGTTTCGCTGCGGCTGTCACCGATTCGGCGTCGGTCACGTCGATCGGCACGAACCGGGCGTCCGTGCCGCCGTCGCGCAGCTCCCGCTCGGCTGCCCGACCGCGCTCGGCGTCGCGGGCACCCACCAGCACGGTCATCCCGAGGGCGCCGAGCTGGCGGGCTGTGGCGAAGCCGATCCCCTTGTTGGCCCCGGTGATCAGGGCGATCCTGTTCGTCATGCCGTCGAGCCTCGCCGGGCTGGCCGCGCCCGGGGAGAGACGGGCGGAGGCTGGGACCAGCGGTACCACCTTCGCCGGGACGGACCGGGGCATGCTGGAGGCATGACGGGCAGCGGGTTGCGGCGCGACGAACTGGCGGCGTTCCTGCGTACCCGCCGCGCCCGGCTGCGCCCCGCCGAGGTCGGGCTCCCCGAGGGCGAACGCCGACGTACCCCCGGGCTGCGCCGGCAGGAGGTCGCCCAGCTCGCCGGGATGTCGATCGACTACTACATCCGGCTTGAGCAGGGCCGAGGGCCGCACCCGTCTCGGCAGGTGCTCGCCTCGATGGCCCGGGCGCTGCTGCTGAGCCGGGACGAGCGCGAGTACCTGTTCCGGATCGCCGGGGAAAATCCGCCACCGGTCGGCGGGCCGAGCCGGGAGGTGCCCTCCGGGTTGCGGCACCTGCTCGACGCCATGACCGAGACCCCGGCGTACCTCGTCGACGCCGCGTACCACGTGCTGGCCTGGAACCGCCTGGCCACGTACTTCGTGGGGGATCTCGCGGCCGTGCCCGACGCGGACCGCAACATGATCCGCTGGACGTTCCGGCAGCCGGCGACCAGCGCGCACTGGACCGATGCCGAGGTGATCCGATTCGTGCGAACCACGGTCGCGGACCTGCGGGCCGCCTACGGGCGCTACCCGGCCGACCCGGCGATCCGCGAGCTGGTCACCGAGCTGCTCGGCACCTCACCCCGGTTCGCCCGGCTCTGGGCCGAGCACGACGTCGAGGAACGCCGACCGGTCGTCAAGCGGGTGCCGCACCCCGAGCTGGGGCCCTTGGAGTTCGAGTGCCGCGTCCTGCTGGTGCCGGAGACCGACCAGCGGATGATCGTCTACGTCCCCGAGCCCGGATCGCCGACCCACGCGGTGTTCCGCCGGATCGCCGAGCGCGTCGGCTCCTGAGCGCCGGGAACAGCGTGATTGACCCGCCGGGAACAGCGTGATGCCTCAGGGTCATCAAGATGACTCTGAGGCATCACGCATTCAGGAGACCTGCCCGCCGAGCGGCGGGCTCAGGTCAGCGGGGGACGTAGGCGAAGGTGTCCGGGTTCGGGCCCTGCCGCCCGGCCTCGCCCTTGTTCAGCGCGGTGATCCGCTCCATCGCCGTGTCGTCCAGCTCGAAGTCGAAGATCCGGGTGTTCTCCTCGATCCGCTTCGGCGTGGTCGACTTCGGGAAGATGATGTCGCCTCGCTGCACGTGCCAGCGGAGCACCACCTGCGCCGGGGTCCGGTCGAGCTGACCGGCGATGTCGACCACCGTCGGGTCGTCCAGCACCTTGCCCTGCGCGATGGGCGACCACGCCTCGGTGAGGATGTTGTGCTCGCGGCCGTAGGCGCGGACCTCGTCGTTGGTGAAGTACGGGTGCGCCTCGATCTGGTTGACCGCCGGCACGACGTCCGCCTCGGCGGCCAGCCGCTCCAGGTGCGCCACCTGGAAGTTCGACACGCCGATCGAGCGGGCGCGGCCGTCGCGCTGGAACTCCTCCAGCACCTTCCAGGTCGAGACGTAGTCGCCGTCGTACAGGGTCGGCAACGGCCAGTGGATCAGGAACAGGTCGATGTAGTCCATCTTCAGCGCAGCGAGCGTCGAGTCGAACGCCTTGCGGGCGTCGTCGGGGCGGTGGAAGCCGTTGTTCAGCTTGCTGGTCACGTACACCGAACCCCGGTCGAGGCCGGACATCCGGATCGCCTCACCGACCTCGGCCTCGTTGCCGTACATCTCGGCGGTGTCGATGTGCCGGTAGCCCGTCTCAAGGGCCGTGGTCACCGCCGCGACGGTGTCCTTCGGCTCGATCTGGAACACCCCGAAGCCGAGCTGCGGAATGGTGGTGCCGTCGTTCAGGCTGATGTCGGGAATGGTGATTGCCACTGCGGCTCCTTCGCGTCATCTTCGTTGCCTGTCATCCATACCCGGGTGTGCGGTCGGTGCACCGCCCAAACCGAGGTGACGAGCGCAACGCCGGGACGGTTCACCCGGTCGTGTCGAAGAGCACAGGCCAGGGCCGTGCCGCCGGCGGCGAGGTTCCGGCCGGCGCGGGCGGCGCGGGCTCGGCGTCGGCCAGCACCTCGGCGGCGAGCTGCCCGAACATCGACGCCGCCGGGTGCGCCGACCGGTCCGGCCAGGCCGCCGACGTCCGCTTGGCCAGCGGCGCGCCGGCGATCGGCCGCCAGGCGACGCGGGGTTCCCGTCGCGCCACCGTCGCCGGTTCCACGGCCACCCCGCCGCCGGCCAGCACCAGGCCGAAGAGGAACTCCGGGTTGCGGGCCGGGCGCACCCGGGCCGGGCGCCAACCCTGCTGTCGGCACACCGCCAGCAGGTGGTCGTGCCAGCCGGGAGCGGTAGCCCGGGGCGCGGCCACCAGATCCAGACCGGCCAGCGACGCGAGCGCCACCTCCCGGTCGCGGGCCAGCGGCGAGGTGCGGGGCAGCAACACCCCCAGGGGTACGTCCACCGGGGCGCCGAAGCGCAGCCCGTCCGCCGACACCGGGTGGTGCACGAGCCCCACGTCGAGGGTCCGCTCGGCGAGCATCCGCACCTGCTCGGCGGTCGTCAGCTCGTGCAGCTCCACGTCCAGGCCGGCTGCCCGGGTGGTGAGCCCGTCCAGCAGCGCGCGCAGCGTCACCGCGGGCGTCTCCGGTGGCACCCCGGCCCGGAGTACGCCCAGCTCACCGGCCCGGACCTGCCCCATCAGGTTGCGGAGCCGACCCTCACCCGCGAGCAGTTCCTCCGCCTCGCCGAGCAGCAGCTCACCGGCGGTGGTGAGGCGTACCTGGCGGCGGGACCGGTCGAACAACTCGACGGTCAGCTCCCGTTCCAGCCGCTGGATCGACTGGCTCAGGGGCGGCTGGGCCATCCCGAGCAGCTCCGCAGCCCGCCCGAAGTGCAGTTCGTGCGCGACCACCACGAAGTGCCGCAGGTGCCGGAGCAGATCCACGGCCGGACCCTACGCCAGCGCCGAAGCCTGGCCGCTGGATACCGTGCTGGCGTGGACGTCAGCGAGCGCATCGAGGCCATCTTCGCCGCCGTGGGGGTGACGGCCAGCCTGCACGTGGTGGACGTGGACGCCACCGACCCGACCCCCGGCGGCACCGCCGACGGCGTTCCGGAGATCGGGCTGCGGGCCGACGACCAGGTGGTGATCGCCTCGATCTTCAAGGTCCTGCTGGTGCTGGAGTTCGCCCGGCAGGTCGAGGCCGGTCAACTGGACCCCACCGAACGGGTCCTGGTCACCGCCGACGACCGGCTCGGTGGGTGGGGTCTGGCCGGCTGCACCGACGACGCCGAGGTGTCGCTGCGCGACCTCGCGTACTTCGCCATGTCGGTCACCGACAACACCGCCGCCGACCTGCTGCTGCGCCGGGTCGGCCCGGACCTGCTGCCGATGCTCGCCGCCGAGCTGGGGCTGAGCCGTACCCGCGTCCTCGGCGGCCCTCGGGACCTGGTCGAGTTGATGCTCGCCGACGTGGGCGCACGCACGGAGGCGGAGTTCGCCCGGATCTTCCCCACGTTGCCGGAGGAACGGGTCCGGGCGATGCGGGTCTTCGACCCTGAGCACACCACCTCCAGCACCGCCCGGGAGATCACCCGGTTGCTCACCCTGATCTGGCGGGACGAGGCCGGGCCGCCTGCCGCCTGCGCGATGGTCCGCACCTGGATGGCCCGGCAGATCTTCTGGACCCGGCTGGCCGCCGGGTTCCCGCCGGGCGTCCGGGTCTCCGGAAAGACCGGCACCCTGCCCGGTCTGCACCTGGAGGCCGGGGTTGCCGAATATCCCGACGGCGGCCGGTATGCGATCGCCGTCTTCGCCCGTGCCGACCGGTTGGCCTCGCGGCGGATCGACGTGGATTTGGCGATGGGGGAGGCCGCCCGGACGGCCGTCGAGGCGCTGCGCGGCGACTGATTCCGCACCCGCCGCAGCCTCGGCGTGCCGCACCTGAGCTGGCCCGATATCCGCTGACGTATCGGAGTCGGTCGTCTTCGATCTTGGACCGGAGCCCGGTGGCGCTGGTTGGCTCGTGGTCGACCAACCGCCCGACCACGGGGAGTGGAACCGCATGCCCAGTCTCGACCGCCGACGTTTCCTGCGCGACACCGCCGCCACCACCGCCCTGGTGACCACCGGTGGGCTCGCCGCCGGCGCCGCCACCCCGGCCCACGCCGCGACGCCGGCCGCCGCACCCACCCCCACCGCCCGGCGCAAGGGCGCGGTCAGCTTCCGCTGGTGGGGTACGGCCGGCTGGCGCGTCGACATCGCCGACCGCACGGTTCTCGTCGACCCGTTCCTCAGCCGGATCGACACCGGGCTGTTCACCGGCGCGTTCAGGACCGACACCCCGTTGACAGTGCGCGCCGACGTGATCGACCCGCGCGTCGAGAAGGCCACGACGGTGCTGGTCACGCACACCCACTGGGACCACTTCATGGACGTGCCCCACATCGCCAAGCGCACCGGCGCGCGGGTGTTCGGCACGCTGACCGCGTACCACCTGGGGTTGGCCTACGGGGTGCCGTCGACGCAGCTCAGCCCGGTCAAGGGTGGGGAGGTGCTGGACTTCGGGGACCACACCGTCGAGGTCGTCGGCTCGCTGCACAGCCGCAACCCGTCGTACTCCCTGGCCTTTCCGGGGGTGCGGGTGAGCCAGCCCGCGCAGCCGGCGACCATCGCGGACCTGCCGGAGGGCGACACGCTGGGCTACCTGCTGCGGATCGACGGCGGCCCGTCGGTGTACTTCACCGGGGCCAGCGACGTCGCCGAGCGGAACCTCACCGGCCTGTCGCCCGACGTGGCGATGGTGGCCCTGCAGAACGCCACCACCACCGGCGACTACCTGCCGCGTCTGCTGGCCGGCCTCGACTATCCGAAGGTCGTGGTGCCGGTGCACTTCGACAACTTCGAGACGGCGCTTCAGAACCCGCCGCCGGTCGCCCCGACCGACCGCACCCGGTTGAACGACATGATCGCGGCCGTCCGCCGGATCTCGCCGCGCAGCCGGGTGCTGGTGCCCGAGTACGAGACCGCGTACCACTTCTGAGCAGCGTCGGTGGGGGTCGCCGAGCCGCGGCCCCCACCCTGGTCAGGCGGCGGTCATCTCCGCCAGGGCCCGCACCGACTTCCAGTTGCGGCTGGTCGACACCACGCCGAGCTTCTTCTCCAGGTACGCGTTGGTGAACTTCGACCGCCCGTAACCGCCGTCGACGAAGTGCAGGAAGACCTCCCGGCCGGTCACCGTGAACGACACGTTCTCCCCACCGGGCACGGTCAGCGCGTCCACAGTGGACTTCTTCGGCGGGGTGGCGAGGAAGGCCACCAGCAGCCTCGTCGGGTCGTCCTCCCGGTCGGCGTACGGGTTGCCGCCGGCCGCCGCCGCCAGCTCCCGGCCACTGCGCACCAGCACCGGCACCGTCAACGCCAGCTCGTCGGCCAGGGCCCGCTCGATCCCGGCGGCCAGCTTCTCCGCGTCGCGCACGGTGCTGCCGAAGGCCACGTTGCCGCTCTGCAGGTACGTCTTGACGTCCTCGTGCCCGAGGTCGGCGACGATCCGACGCAGGTCGGCCATCGCCAGCCTGGTGGTGCCGACGTTGACCCCGCGCAGCAGGGCGACGTACCGGGTCATGGCTCCTCCTGGGTTCGCGGCCGACCGGCTCAGCGTAGGCCGCCCGGCCCCACCAGTCCCGTTTCGTACGCGACGATGACCAGTTGCGCCCGGTCGCGTACGGCCAGCTTGGTCAGCAGCCGCCCGACGTGCGTCTTGACGGTGGCCTGGCTGAGGTTGAGGTGCGTGGCCAGCTCCGCGTTGGACAGGCCCCGGGCGATCAGCGCGAGCACCTCCCGTTCCCGCTCGGTCACCCCGTCGAGCTGCCGGGGCAGCGGCCGGGTCGGCTCCGGCTGCCGGGCGAACTCGTCGATCAGCCGGCGGGTCACCGTCGGCGCGAGCAGCCCCTCACCGGCGGCGACCACCCGGATCCCGGTCAGCAGGTCCGCCGGTGGGGTGTCCTTGAGCAGGAAGCCGCTGGCGCCGGCGCGCAACGCCCCGTAGACGTACTCGTCCAGGTCGAACGTGGTCAGGATGATGACCCGGGTGCCGGCCGTCGCCGGGTCGGCGCAGATCCGCCGGGTCGCCTCGATGCCGTCCATCTCCGGCATCCGGATGTCCATCAGCACCACGTCCGGACGGTACCGTTCGGTCAACGCGACGGCTTCCACACCGGTGCCCGCCTCGCCGACAGTCGTGCAGTCCCCGGCGAGATCCACCAGCAGCCGGAAGCTGCCGCGCAGCAGCGCCTGGTCGTCGGCGATCAGCACCCGAATCACGTGGCCACCCGGTAGGGCAGGCTGGCCGTCACCGCGAAGCCGCCATCGGAGCGTGGCCCGGCCCGGAACTCCCCACCGTGCAACGCGACCCGTTCCCGCATGCCGATCAACCCGTGCCCCTCCCCGCCGATCAGCACCGGACGCCGACCGTCGTCGGTCACCTCCACCCGCACCTCGTCGGGAGTGACGGTCACCGTAGCCCGGCAGGCGGCCGGCGCCGCGTGCTTCACCACGTTGGTCACCGCCTCCTGCACGATCCGGTACACAGCGAGGCCCACCGACTCCGGGACCGCGCCGGCCGGTTCCTCCCGCCGGACGTCGAGCCGGACGTCGACACCGCCGATCGCCGCCTGCTTGGCGAGCACGGGCAACTCGTCCAGCCCGGGCGTCGGCGCGTACGGGGTGCCCTCCCGCAGGACGCCGAGCACCCGACGGACGTCGGTCAGCGCGGTGCGGCCGGTCTCCTCGATCACCCGCAGGGCGGCCCCCGCCTCCCGTGGGTCGGCCTCGGCGACGTGGTTGGCGACGGCCGCCTTCACCACGATGAGGCTCAGCGTGTGCGCGACCACGTCGTGCAGCTCACGGGCCACCCGCAGTCGTTCCTCGGTGGCGGCCTGACGGACCAGTTGGTCACTCTGCCGGCTGGCGAGGGCGCGTCGCTCGCGGAGCAGCCAGCCGATCACCCAGGCGGGCGCGATCATGACGGTGGCGTAGACGACGGCACCGGTGCGTGACCACAGATCGCCGGCGGTCAGCACCAGCGCGACGCTCACCAGGGCGAGACAACCGGCGGCGCTGAGCAGCGAGCGGCGGGTGGTCGTCGACACGGCCACCGTGTAGAAGGACAGCCCGATGGCGACCGCCGGGGCGGCAGCGGCGAAGTTGGGGATCACGCCGGTGACCAGGGTCGCGGCGGTGCTGCCGCTGATCACGACGGCGACGGGGATCGGCCACCGTCGCCGGACGGCCAACGGCAGCCCGAGGACCATCCCGACGAGCACTGACACCCAGAGCGGCTCGCGTACGCCACCGTGCAGCGGCGACTCCAGCGCGGCGTACGGGCAGAGCAGCCCACCGACCGCCACGGCCAGCACGGCGTCCACGATGTACAGGTCCACCGGTCGCAGCCGCCGGGTCAGCAGGGGAGCGGTCACCTGCCAGACGGTAGCGGCCAGCCGGGTCGGCCGCGTCCACCCACGGGCGGTCATCCCGCAGGACGACGTACCGGCGGTTCCGGGCCCTCGCCTCCACCCGGGGGAGGGCTGGAAAGTGCCCGCGCCGGCACGACGCGCGCCACCCCGCGCACCGGGCACCGTGGCGGTCGTGACCACAGACACGGTGACCCTGACGGGGCTGCGCGCGGTGTACGGCACCGGGACCCGGCGGGTGACGGCGCTCGACGGTGTGACGACCAGCTTCGCGAGCGGCACCTTCACGGCGGTGATGGGCCCCTCGGGCTCGGGGAAGTCCACCCTGCTGCACTGCGCGGCGGGGCTGGACAGCCCGACCGAGGGGACCGTCACGATCGACGGCACCCGCCTCGACGACCTCGGCGAGGACGAGCTGACCCGGCTGCGGCGTGACCGGATCGGGTTCGTGTTCCAGGCGTTCAATCTGGTGTCCACGCTGACCGCCGCGCAGAACGTCGAGTTGCCGTTGCGCCTGGCCGGCCGCCGCCCGCCGGCTCGGGACGTCGTCGCCGCGCTCGACGCTGTCGGGTTGGCCGACCGGGCCGGACACCGGCCGAGTGAGCTGTCCGGCGGCGAGCAGCAGCGCGTCGCCGTGGCCCGCGCGTTGATCACCCGCCCGGCTGTGGTCTTCGCCGACGAGCCGACCGGGGCGCTGGACAGCGCGGCGTCCCGACAGGTGCTCCGACTGCTCCGTGGGCTCGTCGACGACCACGGGCAGACCGTCGTGATGGTGACCCACGATCCTGCCGCCGCCGCGTACGCCGATCGGGTCCTGCTGCTCGCCGACGGCCGCGTCGTCGACGAGCTGGAGGGCGGGATCACCGCGGCGGTGGTCGCCGCCCGGATCGCCGAACGGGAGACGACTCCTGCGGAGACGGCCGCGGGGCCGTCGTGGTGAGCATCCGGCGGTCGGTCAGCGCGTTCGTGGCCGTGGCCATCGGGGTCACCCTGGTCGCGGCGGCCACCCTGCTCCTCGCCTCCGGGCGCCCACAGGTGCCGGACCGGCTCGCGCGGGCGGCGGTCGTGGTGCAGAGCCCCGAAGCGGGCGCGTCGGCCGACTCGTTCGTGCCGACCCGGCCCTGGTCCGCCACCGCGACGGCGGGACTCGTCGGCCGGCTGGCGGCCCTGCCCGGTGTCGCGGCGGCGGTGCCGGACCGGACCTTCTACGCCCAGCCGCTCATCGACGGTCGACCCGCGGGCAGCGACACCCACGAGGGGCACAGTTGGTCCAGTGCCCAGCTCGGTGGACTGCGCCTCATGGCCGGCGAGCCGCCGCGCCGGCCCGGCGAGGTGGTCGTCGGCCGCGCGCTCGGGCTGCGCACCGGCGCACCGGTCACCCTGCTGACGGCTGTGGGTGCGGAGTCGTACACCGTCACCGGTCTGGTCGACGGGGACGGCGTCCATGTCGCGGACGAGGTCGCCGCGACGCTCGCGCCCGGCGTCCGGGCCATCGGGCTGGTGCTCACGGCGGACGCCGACCCGGAGCGGGTCGCCACGGCGGCTCGCGGGATCGTCGGCACCGACGGACGGGTGCTCACCGGAGACGCGCGTGGCGCGCTGGAGCCGCGCAACGACGCCCGCACCCGCTGGATCGGCATGCAGGTGCTCACCGCCACGGCGGCCCTCGCCGGCTTCGTAACGGTGTTCGTGGTCGCCTCCACCTTCGCGTTCACCATCGCGCAACGCCGCCGTGAGCTGGGCCTGCTGCGCGCCGTCGGCGCTACCGGGCGACAGGTCCGCCGCATGGTCTACGGCGAGGCGCTCGTCGTCGGCGCCTCGGGTGGGATCGTCGGCCTGCTGGTCGGCGGAGGGCTCGCGCCGCTGCTCGGTTGGCTTCTCGTCGACGCCGGCTTCGAACCACCGACCTTCCGGGTCGGGTACGAGCCCTGGCCGGTGGCCCTCTCGCTCGTCGCCGGTCCGGTGATCTCGCTGCTGGCCGTCTGGTCGGCGTCCCGGCCGGCGGCGCGGGTTCGACCGTTGGAGGCGTTGCGCGAGGCGGCGGTGGAGCAGCGACCGATCGGGCGGCTGCGCGTCGCCACCGGTGCGCTGCTCGTCGCGGTGGGCGTCGCCCTCAGCGTCGGGACGGCGACAGCCGACGAGGCCCGCGTCGCTGGGCAGTACGCCCTGTACGCGGTGATGGCGCTGGTGGCCGGCGCAACAGTGCTCTCCCCGGCGGTGGTCGGGCCGGTGGTGCGACTGCTGCGGTCTCCGGTGCGGCGACGTGGTGGCGCGATCGGGATGCTGGTCCGGGGCGGGGCGTTGACCGCGACGCGGCGGACCGCGTCCACTGCCGCCCCGGTGCTGCTCACCGTCGCCTTCGCGGTGCTGGTGTCCGGGATGGTGCGGACCACCACCGCCGCCTACGCGGCAGGACGGGCGGACAACGTGAACGTCGGCTGGATCGTGCTGCCCGACCGGGCGCCCGGTCTGTCGGACCAGGCCGTCGCCGCGACCGGTGGCACCGCCCTCCTGCCGACCACTGTCTTCCGCACCGATCCCGGAACAGCGCCGGCGGACCGGCCGCTGACCGCGCTGGGTGTGGACCCGGCCGGCTTCGCCGCCGCGAACCGTGCGCTCACCGTCGTCGCCGGCTCGCTCGACGACCTGCGTGGTGACGACACCGTGGTGGTGACCGCCTCGGCGAACCTGCGGCCGTCCGAGCCGTACGCGGTGGTCTTCGCCGACGGGACGCTGGTGTCGTTGCGCGTCGTCGCCGTGGTCACCGACGCCTCGCTCCCCGGGGACCTGCTCGTGCCCAGGGCGGTGGTGCGTACGCACGACCCGTCGGCGTTGACGTCCACTGTGTACGTCCGGGACCGGATCGCAGCGCCGGTCGGCGCGCGGATCGTCGACGTCGCCACCTGGGCGGCCGAGGCGGATGCCGCCGAGGACCGACTCGTCTGGCTCTTCACGCTGCTGCTGATCGGTGTGTCGGCCGGCTACGGGGCCATCGCGGTGGCGAACACGCTGCTGCTGGCAGCCGCCGGCCGGGCCGCGGACCTACGGCTGATCCGGATGGCCGGTGCGACCCGGCGACAGGTCGTCTGGCTGGTCACTGCCGAATCCGCACTGGTGGTGCTGATCGGTGCGCTGCTCGGTGGGGCTGTCGCCTTCGTCGGTCTGCTCAGCATCCGCGCCGGCCTCGCCGAGCAGGTCGGTGCCCCCGTCGACCTGGTGGTGCCGTGGTCGGTGGTCGCCGGGGTGGTGGGGCTGTGCCTGCTGCTCGCGGTGCTGGCGAGCGTGCTGCCGACGTGGCGGTCGCTGCGACACCGCCCCGCGCGGTCCTCGGTCGGGGTCGCCGGATGACCGCGTCCCCGCCCCCCGAGGAAGCGGCCAGGCCGCTACCGTCCATGGATGCGATTCGCGCGTCCGGTCGGGCTGCTGCTCTCCGCCGCCGCCGTGGTGCTCTGGGCATACGGCGTGACAGTGCTGCAACCGCTGACCGAGCCGATCGGCCCGTGGTCGGAGAGGCTGCCGGGCAACAACGCCTACTGGGCCCGCGACCTGCGGTTCATGGCGATCATGGCGGTGGCCGTCGGACTGGTGCTGGCCGGCCGGGGGCACCTGCGGTGGAGTCGGTCGGCGGTGCTGCTCGGCGGTTGCTGGGTCGCCGTCGACGTGGCGATCGACCGGGTCGACCCGATCGGTGTCCGGGCGACGGTGCTGCTCGCCGTCGGCGGTTGCGCCGTGCTCGGTGCGCTTGCGGCGACGTTGTGGTGGCGGGAGCGCGGCGCGCCGTCAGCTCAGGGCGGTGAGGCGCCGTCAGCCGTCGAGCGGAGGACGCTGACCGGCGCGGCCTGTGTGGCCGGGGTGTTGACGCTCGTGGCGGCCGGCATCGAGTCACCGACCGACCGGGAGCCGGAGCTGACCCAGGGCGCCCTGGCCACGGCGGCGCTGCTGGTCGTCCTGGCCGTCGGTGCAGCGTTGGCGGCGGCCCCGGCTCGTAGCCGGGCCCGCGTCGGGCTGGCTGCCGGCCTCGCCGTGGCGGCGCTGGTCGGCGTCGGGCTGGTCCGGGCCGTCGGGCCCGGCACGCGACTCCTGCCGGAGACGGCCCTCGGTGCGGTGCTGCTCACCGGCGTCACCCTGCTGGCCTGGGACTGGCCGGGCGGTCGGCCGATCTGGCGGCACCACGCGCTGGCCGCCCTCGCCGCGTTGCTGGGTCCGGTGGCATTCCTGCTGGCCACCGCGATCTCCATGATGATCCTGCTGCCGATCGGGGCGACGTTCACCGAGCTGGCCGGCAACAGCCCGATCAACGCGGCCGACTCCGACCTGCTGGTCTCGCTGTGCGGGCTGCTCTCCGGGCTCGCGATGGCCCTGCTGCTGGCCCGGCCGGCGGTCATCGACCGCCGGTAGCTCACTCGACGACCGGCAGCACGACCTCGTTGCGGCGCAGGAACCACGGTTTCCACGGCGGGTCGAAGCGGGCGTACCGGATCGCGCCCGTGGGTTGCAGCCCGGCGGCGGTGACCGACCGGCCGAGCATGGTTGCCCGCTGGCTGAACGCCTGCTCCGTCCACCGGCCGGAGAAGCGCATGGCCGCGGCCAGTTGCGCCGGAATCTCGCGGATCCGCACCCGGGCGTCCACCGGCTCGGGCACTGTGGCGGCGGTGAAGGTGGCCGGCATCACGAACTGGAGCAGGTACGCACCCGGCCACTCACCCTCCACCTGCACCATCGGCACCGTCATGGCGATCTTCTCCGAGCCGTCGGACGCGGACGTCGCCGGCGTGTTCGACCCGATCGGGTGCCGAGCCCGGTTGGCACCCGCGAGGTACGCGGCCAGCGGCCGGAACGCCTCGATCGGCGCCCTGGTGAACGACGCCTGGATCTGCATCTCGGCCACCAGGTGGGCCGGGTACCGACGCAGCTCGAAGCCGGGGTGTCGGGACACCACCCGGTACGGCTGCTGTTCGGTCATCGCGCGGCTCCCAGGGTCTGCTGGGACAGACGCTACCGCCCGTCCGGCTCCCGCTCGGCCGAAGTCGACTGCTCCGGCCCCGAGGCGACAGCTCGCGCGGTCAGCCGCCAGTACTGCCGCTTGCTCTCGTCGCGCAGCACCACACCGATCAGGCCCAGCTCCCGGCGCAGCTCCCGGGCGTCGTCGCGGCGGTCCCGCTCGATCGCCCGAACGCGCGCGCGCAGCAGTGCGTCCGCGCCGGCGGGCAGGCCGGGCAGGTCGGGCACCCACAGCCGGTACGCCGACCGGTGCGGGTCGTCGTCCGCCCAACCCCAGCCGTGCGTTCGGAAGGCCGCAGCCAGTTGGCTGGCTGGCAGGTCCGTCGGCTCCCGGACGAGTTCCGCGCCGTCGGCGTCGAGCAGCACCAAATGCCCGTCGGTGAGGAAAACGACCCGGGCGTCGACCCGTGCGACGGTCCGGTCCTGGTCGGAGCGGCGCAGCCGGACCTGCGCCGGGTCGACGGTGACGATCAGCCGCTCGGCGGTGCCGATCCCGGCGAGGACCAGGCCGCCCAGGACCCCCACCGCGATCGTGCCGGCGGTGGCCTGCGGCTCGGGCAGCCGGTCCAGCCACTCGATCAGATCGCCGAACGGCACCCAGGGCAGCCGGGCGAGCCAACCCGTCGTGGCCGCGAGGAGCCATCC
Organism: Micromonospora sp. C81; assembly: GCF_018070425.1. NCBI lineage: Bacteria > Bacillati > Actinomycetota > Actinomycetes > Micromonosporales > Micromonosporaceae > Micromonospora > Micromonospora sp. C81. The sequence continues at coordinate 80,459 of NZ_JAGPXS010000020.1, read as the reverse complement.
CACGCCCGCGCCGAGCAGCGGAAAGCCGCCCCACATGACCGCCAGCTCCACCGGGCCGCCGCTGACCACGGTGCGTGGTCGGTAGCCGGCCATGTCCATGGTCAGGACACCTCGCGGCGGAGCGTCCGGAACAGCCCGGCGGCCAGCGGCAGGACCAGCCAGACCAGCAAGGACACCACGATCCGTCCCCACTGCTCCCCGGTGAGGGCGTCACTGCTGAACAGCGGTTCCATCGTCTTGCTGGTGTCGAGCCATTCGGAGGGGCCGCGCAGGGGCCGGACCATCTCGCCCAGCACTCCCCAGATGGTGGGCAGCAGGAAGTAGCCGACGATGGCCACCGGCGGGTTGAGCAGCAGCAGACCGAAGGCGGCGCCCATCAGCACGCTGGTGACCTGGAGGATCACCGCGTTCACGATCAGCGACCCGTCGAGCTGCCAGGTGCCAGCGCCGCCGATGGCGGAGGCCACCAGCGTCCCGACGGCGGCGAGGGTGAGGCTGGCCAGCACCGAAGCGAGTGCCGCCACCATGACCGCGACCAGCTTGGCGGTCACCACCCGCTCCCGGCGGGGCACCAGGGCGTACGTGGTGAGGGCGGTCCGTTGCGACCACTCGCTCGTGATCGAGAGGATGCCGAGCACGGGCAACAGCACCCCCACCGGCAGCAGCGAGGGGACGAAGAAGTTGGAGAACGTCTGGTCGGCGTCGTCCGCGTAGATCAACTGGAGGGTGACGACCACTGCGGCGATCAGGCCGATGGTGATCAGCAGCCAGCGGCCGGCCCGGGTGTCGACGAGTTTGCGCAGCTCCACGACGGTGAGCCGGAGCAGCGACGGTCGGCGTACCGGAGTGTGCTGCTGGGGCGCGACGGCGCTCGCGGCGGGCGCGGTGGTGGTCATCGGACGGCCTCCTTGGTGGATTCGCCGGCGGTCAGGGTGAGGAAGAGTTGTTCGAGGCCACCGCCGCTGGCGGGGCGCAGCTCGGCCAGCGCGACGCCGGCATCGGCGGCGGCCTGGCCGACCACCTCGGCGTCGGCCTGCACGAGCAGTCCTTCCGAGCTGTCGGCGGCGCTGAGCCCGGCCACCTCCAGCGCCCGGCGCAACGCCGCGCCGTCGCGGGCCCGGACCACAGTGCCGCCGCCGGCCAGCAGCTCGTTCTTGTTGCCCTGGGCCACGATCCGGCCACCCCCGATCACCACCAGCCGGTCCGCGACCGCCTCCACCTCGCGCAGCAGGTGGGAGGAGAGCAGCACCGTGCCGCCCCGGTCGGCGAAGTCGCGCAGCAGGCCGCGCATCCAGAAGATCCCCTCCGGGTCCAGGCCGTTCGCCGGCTCGTCGAGGATCAGCACCCGGGGGTCACCGAGCAGCGCATGCGCCAGGCCGAGGCGCTGGCGCATGCCCAACGAGTACGCCCGGACCCGGCGCTTCGCGGCCACCGCGTTCAACCCGACCAGGTCGAGCTTCGCGGCGACCTCGCGCCGGTCCAAACCCATGGTGTACGCGGACAGCGTCAACGCCTCGCGGCCGGTCCGCCCAGCGTGCTGAGCGGAGGCGTCCAGCAGCACCCCGACCTCGCGCCCCGGGTTGGGCAGCTCCCGGTAAGGGCGCCCGGAGACGGTGGCGCGGCCGGCGGTCGGCGCGGTGAGCCCGCAGATCATGCGCATGGTGGTCGACTTGCCGGCGCCGTTGGGGCCGAGGAAGCCGGTGACGGTCCCCGGCTCGCAGTGGAACGAGACGTCGTCCACCGCCGGGTGTGGCCCGTATCGCTTGGTGAGGTTCTCCACGGTGATCATGTGGTCGAGCCTGCCCGCGCCGCCCGGCCATCCGCTGCGGCCGCCGGTCGATGCCGTACCGACCTTGGTCGACCGGCGGGTCTCGACTTTGGTAGCTGGTCGTGGCGCCCTTCGGCTGCCTAGCATGGTGCCGTGACCAGCCTCGCCGTGCCGGAACACCCCTGGCTGCTGCCCGGGGCGCTGGCCGGCGCGACCAGCCCGGAGACGGCGACCCGCCGGCCCCGGCGGACCACCCGGGACTGGGCGGTCGACACCCTGGCCTTCCTGATCAGCCTGCTCTGGGTGCTGTACGCCACGGCGGACGCCCTGTCGCCCAACCCGGAGACGGCGGTCGCGCTGCCGCACGACTGGATGGTCGGCGTGGACGCGCTGATCGGGCTGGTCTGCTGCGGGCTGCTCTGGCTGCGGAGGCGGTGGCCGCTCGGGTTGATGGTGGCGACCCTGCCGTTGAACCTGTTCTCGATGGCCGCCTCCATCCCGCTGTTGATCTTCTACTTCACCGTGGTGGTGCACCGGCGGACCGCAGTCTCGGTGGCGGTGACCGGCGTCGGTCTCATCACCAACCTGGTCTACAGCTGGACTCGTCCGGATCCGGTCATGCCCTACTGGGCCACCGTCGCCTGGGGTGTGGTGATCACTCTCACCGTGCTGGCCTGGGGGATGTTCGTCCGGGCCCGACGGCAGTTGATCGTGTCGCTGCGGGATCGGGCCGAGCGGGCCGAAGCCGAGCAGCAGCTCCGGGTCGCCCAGGCCCGCCACCTCGAACGCACCCGGATCGCCCGGGAGATGCACGACGTGCTGGCCCACCGGATCTCGCTGCTCAGCCTGCACGCCGGGGCGCTGGAGTTCCGCCCGGACGCTCCCGCGGACGAGGTGGCCCGGGCCGCCGGGGTGATCCGGGGCAGCGCCCACGCCGCCCTTCAGGACCTGCGGGAGGTGATCGGGGTGCTCCGGGCCGAGAGCGACGACGGCGACGCCCCGGAGCCGCCGCAACCCACACTCGCCGACCTGCCGGCCCTGATCGCCGAATCGCGGGCAGCCGGGGTGCGCGTCAACGTCAGCGACAGCGTCGCCAGCCCGGGGGAGGTGCCGGCGGCGCTGGGCCGGGCCGCGTACCGGATCGTGCAGGAGGGGCTGACCAACGCCCGCAAGCACGCGGCCGGCGCGGCGGTCACCGTGGACGTCGCGGGCGGCCCGGGCAGTGGCCTGACCGTGGCGATCGGCAACCGCTGGCCGGTCGGCGCACCGGCCGGCGACACTCTGCCCGGCGCCGGCACCGGCCTGGTCGGCATCAGCGAACGGGTCACCCTCGCCGGTGGCCGGCTCGCCTACGGTCGCGACGACGCAGGCGACTTCCGGCTGGCCGCCTGGCTGCCGTGGCCGGCGTGACCGGCCCTTCCGGCGTGACCGGCCCTTCCGGCGTGACCGGCCCTTCCGGCGTGGCCGGCCCTTCCGGCACCGCCAACGCCTCCGGTGTGGCCGACCCTTCCGGTGCGGCGGGGCCGCAGTCGGCAGTGTCGCCGGTGCGCGTGCTGATCGTGGACGACGACGCGCTGGTCCGGGCCGGGCTCTCGATGATCCTCGGCGGTCTGCCGGACCTGACCGTGGTCGGCGAAGCCGCCGATGGCGGTGAGGTCCCCGCCGCCGTCGCCGCGTACGCCCCGGACGTGGTGCTGATGGACATCCGGATGCCCCGGGTGGACGGGCTGACCGCCACCGAGGCCCTGCGTGCCCAGCCACACCCGCCGGAGGTGCTGGTGCTGACCACCTTCGACGCCGACGAACAGGTGCTGCGGGCGTTGCGCGCCGGGGCTGCCGGTTTCCTCCTCAAGGACACCCCGCCGGCGGAGATCGTGCACGCCGTGCGCCGGGTGGCGGCCGGTGAGGCGACCCTGTCCCCGACGGTGACCCGCACACTGATCGCCCACGTGACCGCCGCCACCCCCGGCCCGGCCGGCCCCGACCCGCGGCGGGAGCGGGCGCTGCGGTTGCTCACCGGGCTCAGTGAGCGGGAGCGGCAGGTGGCGGTCGCCCTGGGCCGCGGGCACACCAATGCGGAGATCGCGGGGGAGCTGTTCATGAGCGTGGCGACGGTGAAGGCGTACGTCTCCCGGCTGCTGACCCGGCTCGATCTCAACAACCGGGTCCAGGTGGCCCTGCTCGTGCACGACGCCGGCCTGGTCTGACGAGCCGTTCGCTGGGCCAGATGGCCAGGCATACCAACACGGATGAGGTTACACTCATTTTTGGTTGTTCCATTGTTGGTTGTCTCAGGAGTGATCGTGGATGGCTTTGTCGGACGGGACCGTGAACTCCACCTCCTCGGCGGCATGCTTTCTCGGGTGCAACGAGGTGGTCGTGCTGGTCGGCCTGGGCGGGCCCTTCTCATGCGCGGTCGCCGACGGGTAGGCAAGTCCCGACTGGTGGAGGAGTTCGTCGAGCGGGCCGACGTGCCGCATCTCTTCTTCACCGCCTCCGCGCAGCCGACCGTCGCAGCCGACCTCGCACTCTTCGTGGAAACGGCGGCCGCCTCGACGCTGCCGGGGGCACAGATCCTTCGTGAGCAGCAACCGCAGACGTGGGACGCCGCTCTGACCCTGCTCGCCGCCGCGCTGCCGTCCGACCGACCGAGCGTCGTCGTCCTGGACGAAATGCCGTACCTCATCGCGAGTGACCCGGGCTTCGAGGGAACGTTGCAGAAGGTCTTCGATCGCGAGTTGTCCCGGCGGCCCGTCCTGCTGATCTGCGTCGGCTCGGATCTGGCGATGATGGAGGCCCTGAACGACTACGGCCGGCCGTTCCACCAGCGAGCCACCGAGATGGTCATTCCGCCGCTGAGCCCAGCCGACGTCCGCGACATGCTCGACCTGTCCGCCGCCGACGCGTTCGACGCCTACCTGGTGTCCGGCGGTCTGCCGCTGATCCTCGACGAGTGGCCGAACGGCGCATCCGTCCACGACTATCTGAGCGAGGCAGTACGGGATCCGACCTCCGCCCTGCTGGTCAGCGGCGAGCGAGCGCTGGCGGCGGAGTTTCCGCCCCAGTCCCAGGCAGGGCTGGTGCTGCGGGCCATCGGCAGCGGTGAGCGGACCTTCTCGCTGATCTCCCGCGCCGCGGGGGATCTTCCACAGGCGTCCCTGAACCGCGCCCTGCGCCTGCTGGCCCAGAAGCGGGCCGTGGAGGTCGCCGTTCCGCTGTCGACCAAGCCGTCGCGGGAAACCCGCTATGCGGTGGCCGACCCGTACCTGCGCTTCTGGCTGTCATTCCTGGGACCTCACCTGTCCGAGATCGAGCGCGGGCGAGGTGACCTGACCCTGGATCGGATCGTCCGGTCGTGGGCGTCCTGGCGGGGACGGGCCATTGAACCTGTCGTCCGAGAGGCGCTGCGCCGGCTGAGCGGCGACCACCTGCCGGCGGAGGCAGCGGTGATCGGCAGCTACTGGACCCGGACCAACGACCCGGAGATCGACCTGGTTGGCGCCGACCGGGGGCCCGTCGCTCAGCGCATCAGTTTCGTCGGTTCGATCAAATGGCAGGAGAGCCGGCCCTTCGACGCGCATGACCTGGGTCGGCTGCTGCTGTATCGGTCCCGGCTGCCCGGTGCCGACGACGCGGTGCCGGCCGTTGCCGTGTCGCGCAGCGGCACCGTCGTCGAGGGGATCCGAGTGCTGTCGCCGGAGGATCTGCTTACCGCGTACCAGAATTGAACTTTCGTCCGGTGCCGGCCGTACCCATGGCCGAGGATGTCGGTGCGGTGGGTCCGCCGTACCGCTGCCGAACTGCGGGAGGCCTGCCGTGCGAGTTGGTGAGCAGTCGACGGATCCCATCGATCAGGTACTGGGTGAGGTGCCGATGCCGGCATCGCTGACCCCGGAAGATGTCCGGCTGGCGGTGCGGGCGGTGGTCGTGCACACCGCCGAGGAGTGGCCCACCGGGCCGCTGTGCCGCAACGACGGCGCCTCCTACCCGTGCCGCCTGCACCGCTGGGGGCGACGGGTGTTGGAGACACACGGGCTCAACGAACGCCAGATCGAGGCGTTGATCCGGCACGGAAATCCGTTCGTGCACGTACCGTTCCCGTTCACGGCGACCGGGCCGTCTCCCGCACGTCCCGCCGGTAGCCGGCCGGCGACGACCGGCTACCAGGCGCCGGCCGGGCGTACCGGTGGGTTGCCGGCGCGGCAGCAGGCCGCGCGGGTCGTCCCACCGGGTGTACGGCCCACCGCTGCTGGCCGGCCGGTGACTCCCCCCGTCACCGCGCCGCGCTGGCCCCGGGCGAGCTGAGCGCACCCCTCCGCCCACCCGACCCGGGCCGACGTCGCGCCCAACAGATGAGTCGGTCGTCGCCGGCTCAGATCCCGCAGTCCGGCGCGGACCAGCTCGTCGTGTTCGAGCTGTTGTCCCTGTTGTTCTCCCGACGCGAGTCGACGTGCACGTGGTCGTCGTGGTCCGGGTAACCCGGCCCGTAGATCCCGCTGAAGCCGTTGTTACGGGCGCCGCGGGCGACCTGGCACAGCGACGACGTCCGTGAGGTGACGTCGGCCGCGTTGCCGTACAGGTGCTGGCTGTCCGACGCGCCGCCGACCTGGTTGTTGCAGGCGCGGCTGCGGTATCCGCTGGACACGTTGAGCGGCTTGTCGCCGAGGCTCTTGCGCAGCGCCTCCAGCTTCCACATGGTGCGCAGCGCGTTCTGCTTGGTCTGGGCCGCCGACAGCGGACCGCCGCTCCAGCCACTTCCGCCGCACCCGTTGTCGAGTTCGTTGTAGCTGAAGTGCGCGGGTGTGCAGTCGTTGTCCTGGAGCTGGTACAGCTTCGCGTAGGTCTGCGGGCCGGCGACACCGTCGGCGCGCAGCCCGTACGCCTGTTGGAACCGCTTGACCGCGGCGGCCGTCTTCGGTCCGTAGCGGCCGTCGTTCTCCACGATGTTCCGGTTGCCGGCCCAGCCGGCGACCCGGATCTGCAGCTGTCGGACGTCGTCGCCGGAGCGCCCCTGGGCCAGGGTGCGGTTCCACGTGTAGCAGCCGTCCGCATACGCCGCTGGCGCGGCGACCACCGCAGCGATCGCTGCCCCGGGCAACGCCAGGGCGAATGCGATGGCAGCACGCTTCAAGGTGTTTACGCGCACAGAAGTCCTCCCGATAGGAGAGCGAATGGGGTGGCCACGGGACATCGACCGAGAAGTCCCGCGATCTCCACCTTGACACTGATCGGTGTGGTTGGAGGCGATTAACGAGAATCGTCCTCACAATCTGCGGTCCCTGGGTATTGGCTGGGAATTAGGCTGATTTGCGAAACAACCATTGATCGCCGATCGGCTCTTGCGGGATCAAGCGCACCGAACGTCGCAATCAGCCACACCGAGGGTGATGTTCCCTGGCTGCTGGCGGCCGGTAACGTCAGCCTCGGGCTGCGGACTGGCGGAGGTGCACGTGGCACGCGGTGGCGTCTTCTGTGTCGAGGGTCAGTGGCACCGCGACCTCAACGAGCGGGGCTCCGTCCTGCCCACCCTTGAGCTGCTGGAGCGGCTCGGCAAGATCCGTTTCATCCACAAGGACGCGGCCACCCGCGACGAGTTGTTCTACTTCCTGGACCGTTGGCTGCTCAAGCAGTACGCGGACCACCGGGTCGGCTTCTTCGCCATGCACGGCGAACCGAGCCGGTTGTGCCTCACCGACTGGCAGTCCGTGGAGTTGAACGAGGTGGCCGACCTGATGGCCGGCCGGGCCGAGGGACGGCGACTCTATTTCGGCAGTTGCTCCGTCCTGCGGGCCTCCGACGCGGTGCTGCGCGAGTTCCTTGAGGTCACCGGAGCCGCTCTGATCTGCGGTTTCACCCGAGAAGTCGACTGGGTCGAATCGGCGGCTTTCGAAACCGTCCTCCTCGACGTGCTCGCGAACGGCCAGCGGCACAATGCCGCCGAGCTGCGAATGGGTTCGGCCCACTGGGCGCCGCTGGCGTCGTACCTCGGCTTTCGGGTGATCTACGCCAACGGCCGGGCCTGGCGCCCGTCCAGCCGCCCCCGGGTGCCCACCCAGGCGGTGCACCGCTCCACGGCCCGGCCCCGCTGACCCGCTGCCGCCGACCCGCCCGCACCCTGGTAGGAACGAGGAATGGCGCGCAGCATCGCACGGAACACCCGGGTCGACCGGGACAGCCTGCTCGACTTCCTCCGGCCGCGACACCGCGTCCTGCTGATGACCACCCGGGCCGACGGTCGCCCGCAGTCCTCCCCGGTCTCGGCGGGGATCGACGGGCAGGGGAGGCTCGTCGTCTCGACCTACCCCGAGCGGGCCAAGGTGACCAACATCCGCCGCGATCCGCGGGTCTCGGCGTGCGTGCTCAGCGACGACTGGAACGGCCCCTGGGTGCAGATCGACGGCACCGCCGAGGTGCTCGACCTGCCCGAGGCGCTGGAGCCGCTTGTCGAATACTTCCGCAGCATCTCCGGCGAACACCCGGACTGGGACGACTACCGGGCGGCGATGGTGCGCCAGGGCAAGTCGCTGATCCGGGTCACCATCGACGCCTGGGGCCCGATCGCCACCGGTGGCTTCCCGGCCCGCCTCGCCGACTGAGGTCGATCGCGTTCGGGGGGCCAGCGCGGCGCCCCGACCACCTCGACCACCTCGACCACCTCGACCACCGACGACCGCGGACACCCGAGGCGGAGGTCATGGGTGGGGCCGCCGTGCTGTAGAGCTGCCCCGGATATGGGGCGGCCGGCGGCGGCAGGTCGCTGGCCGCGCTCGAGGTGCGGCGTGCTCGGGGTGCGGTGTGCTCGGGGTGCGGTGCGCTTGGGGTGCGGCGTGCTTGGGGTGCGGCGTGCTTGGGGTGCGGCGCGCTTGCCGGGACAGCTGCCGCCGCGTGCCCCACATCTGGGGCAGCTCTACAGCGGCGGCGACACACGGGTCGGGTCGGCGGCCTGACCTCCCGGCGTCGCTGCCGCCGGGTCCGCGGAGGTCAGCGCCGAGCGGCTCGGCGGTCGTACCGCCTCAGTCGAGCAGGGCGGCGTAGACGAGTTGGCGCAGCTGGGAGCGCAGCGGGTAGGTGCTCGACGGCATCAGCTGCGTGAACAGCAGCGCGGTGATCTCCTCGGTCGGGTCCACCCAGAACGCGGTGCTGGCCACTCCACCCCAGTAGTACTCGCCGACGCTGCTTGGCACCCGGCTGGGGATCGGGTCGTCGGTCACCGCGAAGCCCAGGCCGAAGCCGATCCCGTCCAGGGTCGACTCCGCGAAGCCGCCGGTGGACAGGGTGCCCAGGTCCTGCCCGCCGGGCAGGTGGTTGCGGGTCATGAACCGCACCGTGCGCGGCCCGAGCAGCCGAACCCCGTCCAGCTCGCCGCCGCGCAGCAACATCTGGGTGAAGCGGTGGTAGTCGGCGGCGCTGGAGATCAGGCCACCGCCGCCGGACAGCAGGGCCGGCTTGTTGAACGCGAGCGAGCCGAGGCTGTCGTAGCGGACGGCCCGCCCGCTGCGCGGGTCCGGGACGTAGAGCGCGGCCAGGCGGTCCGCCTCCTCGCCCTCCACCCACCAGCGGGTGTCGGTCATGCCCAGCGGCCCGAAGATCCGGTCGGCGAAGAATGCGTCGAGGCTCTGCCCGGAGATCACCTCGACGAGCCGACCGAGCACGTCGGTGGCGACCGAGTAGCCCCAGGCCGAACCGGGCTGGAACAGCAGCGGCAGCTTCCCGAAGACCGCGCAGGCGCCGGCCAGGTCGACGTCCGCCGGCGGGTACAGGTCGTAGCCGGCGGCCCGGTAGAGCCCGTCGACCACCGACGTCTGCATGAAGCCGTACGTCAGGCCGGCGGTGTGGGTGAGCAGGTGCCAGACCCGGATCGGCTCGGTCGCCGGCACGGTGTACGGCTTCAGCACCGATCCCTTGGAGTAGACCCGTAGGTCGGCGAACTCCGGAAGCCAGCGGCTGATCTCGTCGGTCAGCTCGAACCGGCCCTCCTCCCACAGCATCATCGCCGCGACCGAAGTGACCGGCTTGGTCATCGAGTAGATCCGCCAGAGCGTGTCGGCCGCGACCGGTGCGCCCGACTCCCGGTCCCGCAGCCCGTACGTCGAGGAGTGCGCCACCTCGCCGCGACGGGTGACCACCACCTGCCAGCCGGCCAGCCGGCCGTCGTCGACGTACCGGCCGAAGTGCTCGTCGATCCGCGCCAACCGCGCCGGGTCGAAACCGATCTGATCCGGGTCCTTGCTCCGAGCCACACTCACGTCGCCGAACCTACTCGCCGGTTCGCCCGTACCGGAAGGGGGTCACAGCGTGCCACGTCGGCTGCGCGGCTGTCGTTGCTGGCTACTAGCCTGGCCAGATGCCGGAGCTGACCGAGGACGTGACCTACCGTAACGAGGACTGGTATGGCGAGGAGCTGACCGACCGACACTTCGTGGGTTGTGAGTTCTTCGACGTGGACCTGACCGAGGCGGTGAGCCGTGGAGCGGTCTTCACCGGGTGCACGTTCGGCAACGTGCGGTTCAACGCGTCCCGGCACGTCGACTCGGCCTTCACCCGTTGCGTGTTCCGGCGGTGCAACTTCTTCGAGGCCGAGTTCACCGGCTGCAAGCTGGTCGGCAGCACCTTCTTCGAGTGCGACCTGCGACCGTTGACCGTCGACGGCGGTGACTGGTCCTTCGTCACCCTGCCCGGCGCCGACCTGCGGGGTGTTCGGCTGACCGGGGTGCGGATGCGCGAGGTGGACCTGACCCGGGCCAATCTCACCGGGGCCACCGTGGCTGGCGTCGATCTGTCCGGCGCGCAGCTGCTCAACGTCAAGCTGGGCGGCGCCGACCTGCGCGGCAGCGATCTCACCGCGCTCGACCCGACGGCCGTCGAGCGGGCCGGTGCCGTCATCGACGTCGGGCAGGCCGTGGTCATCGCGCAACTCCTCGGCTTCCGGATCGGCTGACGCGAGCGGCGCTCGTGGCCTGCCGAAGTGCCGGTTCGCGCGGGCGGGTTGTCCGGCAGCGTCCGGTTGCGGGCTGGACACGTCAGGCAGTCCGGATCTAGCGTGTCGTCCACGCCGGTACGAACGCGAAACGGCCCACAGTGGACGGTATGACGCGCGGCGGTCGACGGCGGCCGGGTGGTGGAGTTGGAGGGGTCGGTGTCGGACGAAGACCGCACGCGGGCGGATCCGGGTGCCGGGGACGCGCCGCCGAAGCACCGCTCGGGCGCCGGCACCTTCGGGCAGACCCTCGCCGTGCTCCGCCGTGTCGCCCGTGTCCGGCGGCGGCGACGTTGGGCGGTGGAGGGTGCGGCCGTACTCGCGTGTCTGGTGGTGCTGGTTGCCTACCTCGGCAGCCGGTCGGACCCGGAGCCCGGCGACGGCCAGGGTGGTCGCTCCGGCGATGTGACAGCGGGCGCCGCCCGTTCCCCCGGTCTCCCGGCCACCGACGGGCGCACCGGTGAGGCGGGGCCGGCGATGCCGGGCCTGCGTCCGCGCCAGCGTCCACCCTCGCCCGAGCCGACACCGTCGGCCAGCGCACCGGCCCCACCGCCGCCATCGCCCGAGGCGTCGGCGCTGTCGGTCACCCAGGCAGAGATGCCCGCCGAGGTCGACCTCACCGCCGTGGGCGCCCGGGACTGGATGCACTGGGGGGAGCGCGGCGGCACCTCGACGGTCCGCAAGCGCGCCGGCTCCGGGGAGATCGCCGACGAGGGCGGTGCCGGCAGGCGGGTCGGCTGGGACGGCAACCAGGAGCACGTCCGCTGGTCCGACGGCTCGTCCCAGCGGTCGGCGAGCGACAGCTCCAACGGCGTCTACACCTGCGGCGCCGGCAACGGTTTCCGCCTGGCCGTCGCTGGCAGCGGTGAGTCGCGCACGGTCCAGCTCTATGCCGGCACGTGGATGGCCCGGGGGCGCCTGGACGCGCGACTGTCCACCGGCGGACCTGTCAGGACCGCCGTGCTGGAGGACCCGTACACCGGTAAGAGCGCTCAGTTCACCGTCCGGTTCACGGTGCCGAAGGGTGCCAAACTGCTCCTGACCTGGACCGTCGAGAAGGTCTTCACCCCGCACTGCGGCAACGTCGGCCTCCAGGCCGTGGCGGTGCGCTGACCAGCCGACCGCTGCGCGATGGCACAGCGGGACAGTTTGTCCGTCGCGGACCGTCGATATGGTCGTAACTTTCTGCTGTTCCCACCCGACCATCCAGTGTGGAGGCAGCGGAGATGAGCAGTAGCACCGCCCACCGCGTCCGTGGCGCCGCTTCGTCCGGTGCCGGTGAAGCGTCCGGGGAGGTGCTCCGCGACATCCCCCTGCCGCCGTACGTGACGGGCGAGGACACCCAGTTCGCGGTGCGGGCGGTGGTGGTGCACGCCCCCCGGCGGTGGTCCGGGGGAGTGGTCTGCCGCAACGATGCCAGCCCGCACCCGTGCCGTCTGCACCGCTGGGGCACCCGGGTGCTGGCGCTGCGCGGGCTGCGGGCCGCCGAGATCGACGCGCTCATCGAGCGTGGCGACCCCACGGCGGTGGTCCCCCCACCGGACCGACCGGCCTGAGCGCGCGCCCGGCCGGGAGGCACACCAGTGCCTCCCGGCCACAGCTCAACAGGTGATCGGCTTGACCCAGGAGCACTCGACGCCCTCCGGGGTCCGCGGCGTCTCCGGCACCGCTGGCGGTGCCATCCGCGCCGCCGTCGCAGCATCCTCGCGGAACCCGGCCAGGGCCACGGCGATCTGATCCTCCAGCGACTTGACCGACGCCGTCAGGTAGTTGTTCAGCAGGATGGAGAACGCCAACAGGCGGCCGTCGGCGCTGGTGACATAGCCGGAGAGTCCGGAGACACCGGTCAGGCTCCCCGTCTTGGCGTGCACGTTGCCCGCCGCCGCGGTGCCGGCCATCCGGCTGCGCAGGGTGCCGCCGACGAACCGCTCGGGTTGCCCGGCGATCGGCAGGGCCGCGTACCAGGTCTGGAACCACGGTTCGGCGCGCACGGCGGCCAGCAGGTCGACGAACTCCGTAGCCGGCACCAGGTTGCGCCGGGACAGCCCCGAGCCGTCGCGCTGACGCAGCCGACCGGTGTCCATTCCGGTGTCGGCGACGTACTCGCTGATCGCGGTCAACCCGGCCGCCCAGGTGCCCTCGCCGGACAGCACCCGGCCGATCTCCTTGGTCAGCACCTCGGCGTGCCCGTTGTTGGAGAGCTTGAGGAACGGCGTCATCAGCTCGCCCAGGCTCATCGAGTCGTGCCGGGCCACCGGGTGGGCCGTCTCCGGTGTGGGCTGGCCGAGCACGGTCCGGCCGAGCACCCGCACACCGTGCCGGTGCAACGCCGACCGGAACACGTCGGCCGCGTAGCCGGCGGGCTCCCAGACGGTCACCCAGTCGCTGGCAGGCTCGTCACCGACGGCGATCTGGCCGGTCACCACGACGGTGTTGCTGCCGTGTTCGCGTTCGATCGAGATCGAGGTCTCGCCCTCGGCGACCGTCTCGGCCCGGTTGTCGACGCGGATGTACCCGGTGGCCGGGGTGGTGCTGACCACCGGCGGGGCGCCGGCCCGACCGGCCGGGGCGGCCTGCACGATCACGGTGCCGGCGTCGTAGTCGGTGTCCGGGGCCACGGTCAGCGCGGAGACCTGCGCGGCGTAGTAGTAGGGCTCGTCGTCCCAGGTCCAGTCGGGGCCGAGTCGGGTGCGGTCGTAGCGGGTGTCGTCGGCGACCAGGTTGCCGGCGACCACCCGTACGCCGTCGGCGGCGACCTGCGCGGCGAGCGCGTCGTAATCGGCGGCGAGCATGGTCGGGTCACCGCCACCGCGCAGGTAGAGGTTGCCGGAGAGCAGGCCGGCGCGGCGCTTGCCGCTGGTGCGCACGTCGGTGGTAAAGCGGTGCCCCGGGCCGAGCAGCTCCAGGGCCGCCGTCGAGGTCATCAGCTTGGTGTTGGAGGCCGGGACGAGCCGGCGGTCACCGTTGCGGTCGTAGAGCGTCTGTCCCGTGCCGGTGTCGACCACGACCACCGACGCCTGAGCGCCGGCGAGTCGGGTGTCGGCCAGGATCGTGTCGATGGTGGCGTGCAGTCGGGTCGTCGCGGGGGTGGGCGACTCGGCCGTGGCACCGGGCGCGCCGACGGTGGCCACGGTGGCGACCAGCGTGAGCAGCGCGAGGGCTCGGGGAAAGTGACGGCGATGCATGCGCTGATGCTGCCACGAAGGTAATCGCCGGAGAAGAGCAGCGCGCGAAAGTTACTGCCACGTGAGCTACGTCGGCCGGCCGACCGACTTCTCGTGCCCACCCCAGTAGTGCCGCTGCGCCCCCATCACCAGTGGAGCGACCAGGGCGGCGAGCGCACCGCCGAGCAGCGGGAAGACGATGAACACCCAGAGCTGCCGCAGGGCCACACCGCCCTCGAAGACCGCCGGGCCGAACGCTCGGGCCGGGTTGACCGCGGCGCCGGTGAGCGTCACGCCCACGAGTTGGGTGGCGGCGAGGGCCAGCCCGATGGCCGCCCCGGCGGTCCCCGGATTTTCGCTTCGGCTGGTCACCACCAGGACGACCAGGACGAAGAGGAAGGTCAGCACGATCTCCAGCACCGCTGCGCCGCCCCGGTTGATGTGCGCGCCGTACCCGTTCGAGCCCAGTGCACCGGTCTGGTCCGCGACGTCGCCCCAGCGGGTCAGCCCCCAGAGCAGGAAGGCGGCCACCGTCGCGCCGACGAACTGCGCGATCCAGTAGGCGATCGCACCGACCACCGAGATCTTGCCGGACAGCAGCACACCGAGCGTCACCGCCGGGTTGACGTGACTGCCGGAGAGCGGGCCGATCGTGTAGACGAGGGCGAGCATCACGAAGCCGAAGGCCAACGCGACCACCACCACGCCGCCCTGAACCCGCGCGGCCACCGCGCTGCCCACGCCGAAGAAGACCAGCAGCAGGGTGCCGAGAAACTCTGCCGCGTACCGACGGAAGTCGCTCATTCGCTCAGCGTAAGCGCAGGTCAGGTGACAGTCGCCGGAATGGCGGTCTGTGATCGGCGCGACGGTCGAAAGCGGGCACAGCGGTGCCGGGCGCAGCGTTGTACACCGCGTGGACACCCACTCCGCGGACGTCGTGGTGATCGGCGCCGGTCAGGCCGGCCTGAGCGCCGGCTATCACCTGCGCCGGACCGGCTTCCCGCCCGGCAGCGGCTTCGTCATCCTCGACGGCGACGACGGGCCGGGCGGGGCCTGGCAGCACCGCTGGCCCACGCTGGTCTTCGACCGGGTGCACGGCTTCCACGACCTGCCCGGGCTGCCGCTCCCGCCCGCCGAGCCCAAGCGCCCGGCGGCCGAGCAGGTGAGCGCCTACTTCGCCGCGTACGAGAGGGCATTCGAGCTGCCGGTGCGACGGCCGGTGCGGGTACGTGCGGTGCGCTCCCGGCCGGACGGCCGGCTGGACGTGGAGACCGACCAGGACCGGTGGATCGCCCGGGCGCTGATCAACGCGACCGGCACGTGGACCCGGCCGTTCTGGCCGCACTACCCGGGTCGGTCGTCGTTTCGCGGCCGGCAGTTGCACACCGCCGACTACCGGGGCCCGACCGAGTTCGCCGGCCTGCGGGTCGTGGTCGTCGGTGGCGGGACCTCCGCCGTGCAACTGCTCGGCGAGGTGTCCACCGTCGCGGCGGCCACCACCTGGGTCACCCGCCGGCCGCCGGAGTTCCGGGACGAGGAGTTCGGCGCGGAGCTGGGCCGTGCCGCTGTCGCCCGGGTGGACGAGGCGGTCCGGGCCGGCCGCCCACCGGGCAGCGTGGTGGGCGTGACCGGGCTGCCGGTCACCCCGGAGGTACGCCGGTTGCGTGAGCGGGGTGTCCTCGACCGGCTACCCGTGTTCGACCGGATCACACCCGACGGGGTGGCCTGGGCGGACGGCCGACACGTGTCGGCGGACGTGATCCTGTGGTGCACCGGCTTCCGCGCTGCCATCGACCATCTCGCCCCGCTGGGCCTGCGCGCGCCGGGCGGCGGTATCACGATGGACGGCACCCGGGTGGTCGCCGACGAGCGCGTTCACCTGGTCGGGTACGGCCCCTCGGCCAGCACGATCGGCGCCAACCGGGCCGGCCGCGCGGCGGTCAACGAGATTCGCGCCCTGCTTGCCCCGGCCCCCGCTCTCGACTGACCTGGCTCTATTTGACGGATCGCCGACCAGCGGGCACGGTGGAGGTGACGGGGCCGTCAGCTGCCCCGATCCGATGCGACGGCGATGACCGCTCGCCCCTCCTGTCGCCTCCCACGTGTGCTCGTACGCGGGCCGACTGTCCGGTCTGCCCGTCATCCGACCGCGAGCCGAGAATCCACGAGGAGTTCCGCTCATGCTCACCATGACCGATAACGCTGTGCTCGTCATCCGTGACCTCGCCAACCAGCAGGACGTCGCCCAGGACGGCGGGGTCCGCATCGCCGCCGACACCGAGGCGGGTTCGCTCACCGTGGAGTTGGTGCCCGAGCCGGCGCAGGGCGACCGTGTGGTCGACAACCAGGGTGCCCGGATCTTCCTGGACGAGGATGCCGCCGAGCTGCTCGGCGACGCGTCGGTGGACGCCACCGTCGACGACGAGGGCATCATCCAGTTCGGCTTCACCGAGAGGCAGTAGCAGCGGTTTCACCGAGGCGTTCGCCCCCGCTGCGGCGGACCCGGCCGGGGGCGCCAGCTCGGCGCGATGTCCTCGTCCGGGCGGAGGGCGTCTTCGTCGGCTTCGGCATCTTCAAGGCCGGCAACCCGGCGCGACAGCGTCGCGAGCACGTACGCCAGGTGGTGGGAGGTGCTCCACGCCGCCCAGTTGGCGGCCGAGCCGGCGCCGGCGCCCCGACGGGCCCGGCGCAGCAGCTCGTGGTCGCCCCAGGAGAAGGCCGCGCCGGTGCTCGGCCAGTGCGGCGCGGACACCAGCGTGCGGCACAGGTCGGCGAACCGTTCCTCGCTGCGGCCACCTCGCCGCGCCCAGCGGTAGACCCACCAGCTGCCGTCGTCGGTGTATCGCACCGTCGGCAGCCGGTCACCGGGGTCGCCGGTGCCGGGCACGGCCGGGTGGACCCCGTAGTCGCCGTAGTCGACGCCGACGTCGGCCAGTCGTTGCCAGAGCTGCCAGTCCCAGCGGTCGAGCCGGATCGGCTCGTCGGTGGGCAGCCGGGACAACGTCGGTGGCATCCCGCCCGCCGCCACCGTCACGGACCGCCAGGCGTGCCGGCGCGCCCAGTCCAGCAGGCGACGCACCCGAGGCTCGGCTGACCGCACATCCGCCGGGCAGCACACGTCTCCCGCGTCCACCAGCAGGTCACACTCCTCGGGGGCGAGAGCGGTGCACCGCCAGACCCGTTCCACGGCGGTCGTGCTCCCGTCCGGCCCGGCCCGGTCCTGACCGGCCCGCAGGCGGACCAGCGCCCGCCGGCCGTGCGTCCGCGCCGCCGCGCCGTGCGCGGCCAGCCGGTGGTCGCTCTCCGCGAGCCCGATCACCGGCATCAGCGGTACGTCCCAACGGCCCAGTTCTGTCGCTGGGGTGTCGGGCAGCGCGCTGACGTCGACGGCCGGCAGGAGTCCGGGCGGTAGCCGGCGGATAGTGTCCATGGTGGACCTGTCGATCGTGCCGATCTCCAGGATCGGGGCGACCAGTGCGGCGGCTGTGGAGTCGAGGTGGCTCAGAGCGTCCAGCTCGCCTCGTCGGCAGGCGAGAATGGGGCGGTAGACCGGTTCCGCCGCCCGGCTCCCGTGGGCGGGCACCATACTTCAATCTAGCCAGGCATGCGCATGTCTCACAGGCCGTGGAGTCGTAATTCGGCTGCTGCGCTGTCGGCTGCGCGACTACGATTTCCCGATGCCCACGCCAGCCCATCGTTACCGCTCCGACGACGAGGACAGCGCCCGGTGGGTCGGATTTCCCTTCCGCGACGGCGATATCGTGATCAGCACCCGCTCCAAGAGCGGCACGACCTGGATGCAGATGATCTGCGCTCTGCTGGTGCTGGGCACCCCGGAGCTGCCGGCGCCGCTGAACGTGCTGTCGCCGTGGCTGGACTGGTTGGCCGAGCCGCAGGACGCGGTGTACGACCGGTTGGCCGCGCAGCCGCACCGGCGGTTCATCAAGACGCACACCCCACTGGACGGGGTGCCACTCGACCCCCGGGTGCACTACGTGGTTGTGGCCCGGCATCCGCTGGACATGGCCGTCTCCCTCTACCACCAGGCCGGCAACCTCGACCGGGTACGCCTCGCCGAGCTGACCGGCCAGCCCGCCCCGACCGGGCCGCCGAGAAAGCGCCTCCCGGTGGAGCAGTGGTTGCCGAGCTGGGTCGACCGGGAGGTGGATCCGCGTACCGACCTGGACTCGTTGCCCGGGGTGATGCTGCACCTGCGTGACGCCTGGGCCCGTCGAGACGAGCCGAACGTCGAGTTGGTGCACTACGACGATCTGCTGGCCGACCTGGGTGGTGAGATGCGGCGGCTCGCCGACCGGTGGGGCATCCCGGTCGCCGCCGAGCGTTGGCCGGAGCTGGTCGAGGCGGCCACCTTCGGGCGGATGCGGGAGCGCGCCGACCGGCTCGCCCCGGACACGCTCGGCGTGCTGCGCGACCGCCGTGCCTTCTTCCGCCAGGGCGGCTCGGGCCAGGGGCGCGACCTGCTGGAAGCGGCCGCGCGGGCCCGCTACCAGGAGCGGGTCTCGGCGCTGGCCCCACCCGACCTGCTCACCTGGCTGCACCGCTAGTCCGTGCCCGGCCGTCGTGGATGGTGGAGGCGGCGCGGCCCAGAAGAGCGCGCGGCGCCGCTCGACCGTGGTCGAGCGTCGCCGCGCTCTGGCCGTCTCCCACCACCGCAGCCGTTCGGCGGTACGCCGGCGGGGACCTGGCTCGACCGGCTGTTCGTGCCGGTCCGCGTTGTCGATCCCCGGTCCGCCCGGATCCAAACCTGCCGACCGTGGGGAATTCCACCATTCGCGAGTCCCGGCGTGGCGCGCCGCAGAACGGGGTATGAGCGTGGGCATGGAACATTTCACGATCGCAACCGTCGCCGAGAAGAGCCCGGATTTCCGGCGGGTGCTGTGGACCGGTGAGCACACCCAGTTGGTCATCATGACCATCCCCGCCGGTGGGGAGATCGGCGAGGAGGTGCACGAGGACATCGACCAGATCCTGACCTTCGTCAGTGGCATCGGTGAGGCTCGCGTTGCCGGCGCCAAGCGGAAGGTCGTCGCGGGGGACCTGGTCGTCGTGCCGGCGGGCACCAAGCACAACTTCGTCAACACCGGCCCCAACCCGCTGGTGCTGTACACGGTCTACGGCCCGCCGGAGCACGCCGACAAGGCCGTGCACAAGACCAAGGAGGAGGCCGACGCGGCCGAGGCGGCGGGCAAGGACGAGCCACCGACCGCCTGACCGGCCCGGCGGCGGCCTGATCCGGGCCGCCGCGGGTAACCGCGGCGGGTGGAGCAGCAGCCGGCGATCTCCGACTACGGGTTCCTCTCGGACTCCCGCTCGGGTGCCCTGGTCGGCAAGGACGGCTCGATCGACTGGTGGTGCCCGCACCGCTTCGACGGAGCTTCCGTGTTCGGGCGGCTGCTCGACCCGCGCGCCGGGCACTTCAAGCTGGCGCCGGTCGGCGTCGGCGGCCCGGGGTTCCGGGTGGAACGCGCGTACCGGCCGGACACGTTGGTGCTGCGGACGGTGCACCACACGCCGCACGGCAGCGTGGCGGTCACCGATGCCCTGGCCGCCGAGATCGGCGCCCGCGCCCACGAGCTGGGCAGAAACTCACCCGCCGTGCTGATCCGGGTGGTGCAGGGGCTGTCCGGCCGCGTCCGGATGGGCCTGGACTTCGCGCCCCGCCCGGAGTACGGCCTGCTCACGCCGTACCTGCATGAGCAGGCCGACGGTGGGGTGCTGGCCCGCGCGGGCCCGGTGGTGCTGGTGTTGCGCGCCAACGGGCTGCAGCTGCGGGCGGGCCGCGACCGGGTGACCCACGAGTTCGAGGTGTCCGCCGGCCAGGTGGTCGGGATGGACGTGGCCTTCGGCGAGGCCTACGGCGATCCGCCGGTCCGGATGGACCCGGTGGCGATGCTCGCCGAGACCACGCGGGCGTGGGAGGCGTACCGGGAGACGCACGGGTACTCCGGTCGGTATCCCGAGCTGGTGCGGCGCAGCGCGACGGTGCTGACCGGCCTCACGTACGCCCGCAGTGGCGCGGTCGCCGCCGCGCTGACCACGTCGTTGCCGGAGCAGATCGGCGGCGACCGGAACTACGACTACCGCTACTCCTGGCTGCGGGACTTTTCGTTGACGATGCGCGCCCTCTGGGTGGCGGCCTGCCCCGACGAGGCGTCCCGGCTGTTCGCCTGGGCGACCCGCTCGATCGGCCGGATCGGCGACGAACCGGTGCCGGTGCTCTTCGGCGTGGAGGGCGAGCGCGACCTTTCCGAGCACCACTGTCACCACCTGGGCGGATACCGCGACAGCAGGCCGGTCCGCATCGGCAACGACGCCTGGCGGCAGCGACAGCTGGACGTGCCGGGGGAGGTCGTGTCGGCGGTGTGGCGGCTGCGCGACTATCTCGGCGCGACGTTCGAGGAGGAGCTACGGGAGATGGTGCTCGGGCTGACCGAGCAGGTGGCGGCGACGTGGCACCTGCCGGACCGGGGCATCTGGGAGACCCGGGACGAGGAGCGGCACTACCTGTCGTCGAAGGTGTCCTGCTGGCTGACGATGGACCGGGCGGTGGGGCTCGCCGACCGACTCGGAGATCGGGCCGACCCTGGTCGTTGGGCCCGTGTGCGCGACGAGATCCACGACACCGTGCTGCGCGAGGGGTGGAACGACCGGATCGGGGCGTTCACCGGCGCGTTCGGGTCGGCGGAGTTGGACGCCTCGGTGCTCGCCCTGCCGGTGACGCACTTCCTGCCGGCCACCGACCCGCGGATGCGCTCGACCATCGCGATGGTCGAGCGGGAGTTGGGCACCGAGGAGGGCCTGCTGCGGCGGTGGACGACGGACCCGGCTGGGTTCCTGTTGTGCTCGTTCTGGCTGGTGGAGTGTCTGGTGATGGCAGGTGAGTCGAAGCGGGCCGAGGCGCTGTTCGAGCGGGTGGTCGGGTACGCCAACGACGTGGGCCTGTTCAGCGAGCAGATCGATCTGGCCACCGGTGCGCAGCTCGGCAACATCCCGCAGGCGCTCTCGCACATCGGGCTGATCAATGCGGCGTGGCGGTTGACCAAGCCGGACAGTTACTGATCATCCCGAAATCCTGCAACAGACCTGCAAACGCCAGGCATTGACGTCGATGCGTACGCAGTCCTAGCCTCGAAGGAGCGGGAAAGCCCTTTCCCAGGGCCTTTGATCCCGCTTCACCCCGCTTCGGTCCGGGCAACCGACGGGGGCGCGCACCGATCCCAGGCAATGGCCGAATGCCATGCCGACACGTCCCCGAGTGGGCGCCGAGGGATCGCCACCACATGCGTCAAGGAGGACAACTGTGCAGAAGAGACGACTCTCCGGCCGCCGACCACTACTCCTGGCGGTGGGCGCCGGCGTGACCGCGGCAGCCCTCACCGCCGGCATGACCTCGGCCTTCGCGGCCACCGTCTTCAGTGACGACTTCAACGACGGCAACACCTCCGGCTGGTCCAAGTCGGGCGGCACCTGGACGGTCGACGGCTCGGGCGTGCTCAACCAGTCCAACGCCGGCAGTGAGCTGGCCCGGCAGTTCGCCGGCCAGACCAGTTGGACCGACTACTCCGTACAGGCCCGGGTCAGGCCGGCGAGCTTCGGCTCCTCCAGCGCCCTGGTCGGGCTGGCCGCGCGGTCCACCAGCAGCACCAAGATGTACCGGCTGGCCCTGCTCGGCTCCGGTCGGGCCGAGCTCCAGGCGGTCAACGGCAGCAGCGTCACCGCGATCGGCTCAGCGGCGCTGGGCGTCGGCACCGGCACCTGGTACACCCTGCGCATCGAGACCAGCGGCAGCACCATCCGGGGCTTCGTCAACGGCACGCAGATCGCCTCCGGCAGCAACAGCCTTGCTGGCGCGGGCCGCATCGGCCTGGTCACCGCGTACGCCAGCGGAGGCTTCGACGACGTGACTGTCGACTCGTCCGGTGGCGGCACCCCGACCACGCCGCCACCGACCACCACGCCGCCACCGACCACGCCGCCGCCGACCACCACTCCGCCGCCGGCTGGCTGGCCGACGCCGACCGGCAGCCAGAAGGTCGACGCCACGATCGCCGTCTCCGGCACGTTCGACGGCGGGCTCAAGCGCTACTACGGCATCGGCGACGGCGGGCAGAGCGAGAGCCAGGACCCGATGTTCGAGCTGGCCGCCGGTGCCACCCTCCGCAACGTGATCATCGGTGCGCCGGCCGGCGACGGTGTGCACTGCGAGGGCAACTGCACCCTGATCAACGTCTGGTGGGAGGACGTCGGCGAGGACGCGGCCACCTTCCGGGGCGGCACCACGTACACGGTCGACGGCGGCGGCGCCCGCTCGGCCAGCGACAAGGTCTTCCAGCACAACGGCTCGGGCACCGTCTACATCAAGAACTTCCGGGTGGAGAACGCCGGGAAGCTCTACCGGGCCTGCGGCAACTGCTCGACGTCGTACCAGCGGCACGTGGTGATCGACAACGTGATCGTCCGGGACACCGACGCGATCGCCGGCATCAACACCAACTGGGGTGACACCGCCCGGTTCAGCCGGATCACCATCATCGGCGACCCGGACCGGGAGACCTCCATCTGCGTCAAGTACAAGGGTGTGCCGAAGGGCAGCGAGCCGACCGAGATCGGCGAGGGCGCCGACGGCGTCAACTGCCTCTACTCACCCTCGGACATCACCTACCAGTAGATCGACACGTCGGCACCCCGCGGACCACCAGGTCCGCGGGGTGCTCGCGCGTTCAACCCATCAGGGGTACGCCGGACACGTCGACGGTGTCCGGATACTTCAACCCGGCGCCGGTGTTGAGCACCACCACCCGTTCACCGGCCCGGATCCACCCACCGGCGCGCAGGTGCCGGGCCGCGGTCAGACAGGCCGCCCCCTCCGGGCAGAGCAGCAGCCCCTCCCGGGCGGCGAAGTCCCGAAGGTCGGCCAGGATCTCCGCGTCGTCGACGGCGACGGCCGTGCCGGAAGACTCCCGCAGCGCCGCCAGGATCAGCTCGTCACCCAACGGCGTCGGCACGGTGATGCCGAACGCCACAGTGTGCGCGTCCACCCACGGCTGCGCCCGATCCTCACCGGCGGCGAACGCCCGCACGATCGGCGCGCAGCCGGTCGACTGCACCGCCACCAGCCGGGGCAGCTTGTCGCCGATCCAGCCCAGCTCGCGCAGCTCGTGCAGCGCCTTGTGGATGCCGATCAGGCCGACACCGCCGCCCGTCGGGTAGATGATCACGTCCGGCGCCTGCCAGCCGAGCTGCTCGACGATCTCGTACCCCATCGTCTTCTTGCCCTCGAGCCGGTAGGGCTCACGCAGCGTGCCGGCGTCGAAGATCGACCCGTTGGACGCGGCGATCAGCTCGGCGACCCGCCGACCGGCGTCGCTGATCAGCCCGTCCACCAGGCGCAGATCGGCGCCGGCGGCGACGCACTCGCGTCGGCAGATGCCCGGCGCGTCCAGCGGCATGACGATGGTCGCGCCCATTCCGGCCCGCGCGGCGTACGTGGCCCAGGCCGACCCGGCGTTGCCGTTGGTGGGCATCGCGATCCGCTCGACGCCCAGCTCACGGGCCCGGCTCACCCCGACCGCCGCCCCGCGCGCCTTGAACGAGCCGGTCGGGATCAACCCCTCGTCCTTGACCATCAGGTCCGTGATGCCGATCTCGGCGCCGTACGCCGGGGTGCGCAGCAGCGGCGTCCAGCCCTCGCCGAGCGTCGTGACGTGCCGCGGGTCGGCGACCGGCAGCAGCTCCCGGTAGCGCCACAGGTCAGCCGGGCGCAGCGGAAAACGTTCCGGGGTGACCGCCTTCGCCACCGCAGGCAGGTCATAGCGGGCGAGCAGCGGGGAACCGCACTCGCAGAGGTTCTGCAACACCTCGGCGGCGTGCTCCTTGCCGCAGCGCGGGCAGTCCAGGTGGGTCAGGTACACGTCGCTCCTCGCCGTCACACCGCGTCGACGCTCAGCCAGCGTCGACTGCGCCGCCCCGGCTCGTAGACCGAGTCCAGCCGCTTGGCGACCACGCCCGGCAGCTCCTGCTCCTGCCCGGCGCGCAGGGCCTCGTCGCCCGCGCCGGGGAACCACGGCGGAGTCTGCCAGTGCGCACCGGCCAGGGCCAGCCCATCGAGCAGCTCCCGGCGTTGCGCGTACGGCACGTCGACGCTGCTGACGCCCTCCAGCCAGAGCAGGTCGACGATCAGGTACTGCGCGCCTGCGGGAACCCGGCTGCCCGTGCTCTGGCGGATCGGACGCACCCGGCCGGCACCGTCGATGCGCACCAGCACACCATCGAGCACCGCCTCGGTGGGCGCGAGCGCCTCGGCCATCGCCCGCAGCCACGGATAGCCGCCGGTGATGTCCTCGTCGGTCTCGGAGAGCAACCGCAGCCGCCCGCCGGAGACGTACGCCATCGCCCGGACCCCGTCCCAGCGCAGCTCGTACCCCCAGGCGGCGCGGTCGCGGGGAAGCCTGGCGGCCGGCGTGGCGTGCATCGGGCGGACCAGGTCGGGCATCGGTGTCCAACCCGGCGGCGCCGCGTCGCTGCGTCGGACCATCCAGTCCCGGCCGCCGGTGGCGAACAGGACGTAGCGACCGGCGGTCCGCTCACCGGCGAGCGTCACAATCACCTCGTCGTCGCGCCACTTCTCGCACCGGTAGGTGCCCCGGTCGTGGATCAGCATCCGGCCCCCGCCGTACTCGCCAGCGGGGATCTCGCCGGAGAAGTCGAGGTATTCCATCGGGTGGTCCTCGGTGTGCACGGCGAGGTGGTTGCGGCCGGGGTCGCGGGGGAGGCCACGCGGCACCGCCCAGGAGGCCAGCACCCCCTCGTGCTCCAGGCGCAGGTCCCAGTGCAGGCTGCGGGCGTGGTGCTGCTGGATGACGAAGCGACCGGCGTCGGTGTCGGTGCCGGCCGCCGTGGGGCTCTGCTCCGGCACCGGCTCCGGCGTACGGGCAGCGTCCCGTCGTCGCCGGTACTCCTCCAGCCGGTCGCTCACACCCGCATTCTCCGGTAAACCGGACCACCGCGCTGGATGCCGGAGTGTCCGGTTCGCTCGGCGGCCGGGGGCGCGGCGGGGTAGAACGGACCTCATGGACCACACCGACCAGCCCACCGCCCTGCTCCCCGGTGACGTGCGGATGCCCCTGCTCGGCTTCGGCACCTGGCAGGCCACCGGCCAGGCGGGCTACGACGCCGTGCTGGCCGCGCTCGACACCGGCTACCGGCACCTCGACACCGCCACCATGTACGGCAACGAGCGCGAGGTCGGCCGGGCGGTGCGCGAGAGCGGGCTGCGCCGGGAGGATGTCTTCATCACCACCAAGCTCCCGCCGGACCGGGTGGGCCGGGAGCGCGCGACGTTGGAGGCCAGCCTGGAGGCGCTCGGCGTCGACCAGGTGGACCTCTGGTTGATCCACTGGCCGCCGTCGTCGGCCGCGGACAGCATCCCGATGTGGCGGGAGCTGCTCGCCGCCCGGGACGAGAACCTCGTCCGGGCGGTCGGGGTGAGCAACTACAGCACCGCGGAGATCGACGAGCTGATCCAGTCCACCGAGGAGAACCCGGCGGTCAACCAGATCCGGTGGAGCCCGTCGCTGTACGACCGGCAGCGGCACGCCGAGCACCGGGACCGGGGCGTGGTGCTGGAGGGCTACAGCCCGTTCAAGACCAGCGACCTGAGCGACCCGGTGCTGACCAGGATCGCCGCCGCGCACGGTGTCTCCCCGGCTCAGGTGGTGCTGCGCTGGCACATCGACCACGAGATCGTGGTGATCCCGAAGTCGGTGACCCCGGAGCGGATCACCGCGAACTTCGACGTCTTCCACTTTTCGCTGACGGCGGAGGAGATGCGCGACATCGACGCCCTCGGCGAGGTCTGAACCGGCGGTTTCCTTCACTCCGTGACTCGGCAATGAAGGGTATCGACATCGACGTACGTGACGGTATAGCGTCCCGTCATCACGATCGTCGATCCGTTCGTGTCCCCCTGTCGCTGGAGGATCGCCATGGCCCGCACACCGTCCATCCGTCTGCACCGCCGAGGGGTGCTCGGCATCCCCGCCCTGGTGGTCGCCGCACTGACAGTCGTCGCACGACCCGCCCCGGCCAGCGCCGCGCCGAAGGCCGAGTGCCTCGCCGACCTGCTCCAGGACGCCTGATGGCCACCATTCCCTGGCTCGTGGACGTGCTGCGCGGTGCCGGGGTCCAGGTCGTCGTCGAGGGCGACTGGCTCAACCGGATGCGGCCCGGTTCCTTCGACCCGATCGGGGTGCTCTGGCACCACACTGCCGCGACCTCCAGCGCCAGCAACCCGCACCCGGCGCTCGGCATCTGCATCAACGGCCGGTCGGATCTGGCCGGCCCGCTCTGCCAAGCGCTCGTCGACTACAACGGTGTCTTCCACGTCATCTCCGCCGGCCGCTGCAACCACGCCGGGACCAGCGGCGGCAGCGGGCCGATCCCGGCCGGGGACGGCAACACCCTGATGATCGGGTGGGAGATCGACTACAACGGCGTCAACCAGGAGATGACCGCCGCGCAGTACAACGCGTCGATCGCGGCCACCGCCGCCGTGCTCACCCGGCTGGGCCGGGACAGCAGCTACGCCCGGGGGCACCGGGAGACCAGCACCAGCGGCAAGATCGACCCGTCCTTCATCGACCTGAACGTCATGCGCGCCGACGTGGCGGCGAAGATGTCGGGCGGCGGGAACCCCCCGGCGTGGTCCTCCATCGTGGACAACACCACCTCCGGTCGGTTCACCGCCAGCGCCAACTGGGGTGTGTCGACGTACTCCGGGCAGCGGTACGGCGCCGACTACCGCTACGCGGAACCCGTCGCGGCCAGCGACGTCGCCTGGTACAGGTTCAACGTCCCGGCGACGGCCAACTACCGCGTCGATGCGTGGTGGCCGGCGACCTCCGGCTACAACGGTGCCACCCCGTACGTCGTCGCCACCACCACCGGCAACCGGACGATCATCGTCGACCAGCGGGCCACCGGTGGGCAGTGGCGGTCCCTCGGCACGTTCACGCTGCCGGCCGGCGACGCCAACCGGGTGGGCGTGAGCCGGTGGAGCAGCGCGACGGGCCTCATCGTCGCCGACGCCGTACGCCTCACCCGGGTCTGACCGGCTCCTGGCTTGATCGACTCGGCTTCGGTGAAGTCGGGGTGTCCCCGTCGTGAGGATGCCCCGACTTCCCGGAATCGGGGTCGATCGAGCGCGGCTGATGCGGAGGCTTCAGCGCGGAAAGGGAATGTCCTCCGATCGCCTGAGAACGTGCGTTAGCTCCTCCTGGCCACGATGATGATCGTTGATGGGCCTCGGCCCCAGCACTCCTTCTCGCTCTCTCGGGAAGCGGCGGATATGCCGGGACGCCCAGCGCTAGACCTGCCGTGGCTGCGGGCATCCTGGCAGGTCGGGATGGCTGGCACCGTCGGTTGTAAATGTGTTGCAGCGGTCGATTCGGCGCGTAGCCGATTGGCGCCGGGCTGCTTTTCGCCGCCGCAGTGCCGTGTTTGACAGTGCGTCGAACAGGGCCACCCGGGTGTCGAGTGAACCCCGCTCTGGGTGGCATTTCTGCTGTCCGGGCGGCAATTTTCAGCGCCCGAATTCCTGCGGCATTGCGCTTGACCAGGGGTTGCTGGACCGCTCCCGCCGCATCCGCTCTGAGCAGGGAAGACTCCACTCCGTGATCGGCGCCGACGAAATGTGGCGATTGTCGCTTTCCTCCTCACTGTTTGTGACGCTACTTGTGCGTAGAGCGGGCTTCTCCCTACAGTCCCGATCGATATCTGAGAACACACGGGGGAGGGTTCGTGGCAGGTCGAAAGACTGCCACCGTTCGTTCATGCCTTGCGGCAGGTGTTGCCGTGCTGACGGCGGTCGCATTGGCTGGCATATCGGGCGAACCGGCGGAGTACCTCGCCGCCGGGCCTGATGGCGTAACGGGTGGCGTAGAAAACAGGTCCGACGAGGCGATGTCCGTACGGACAGCCCGCAAGACCGGCAAACCGGTGCAGGTCAAGAGCCTCACCTCCGAGACCACCGAGGTGTTCGCCCTGCCCGACGGGCAGTTCCGGGCGGAGCTGTCCCTCGGGCCGACCCGGGTCCGCCGTGACGGCGGCTGGGTCCCGGTCGATCTGACCCTTCACCGCGCCGCCGACGGCACGGTCCGTCCCGCGGCGCATCCCTACGACCTGTCGATCTCCGGCCCGCAACCGGACGGCACCCACGAGCTGGCAGCCGTGGGCAAGGGCGACGACCGGGTGGCCGTCACCTGGGCTGGAGCGTTGCCGGAGCCGCAACTGCGCGAGGACCGGGCGACCTATGTGAACGCCCTGCCCGACGTCGACCTCGTCGTACGGGCGAGCCGGAACGGCCTCGAAACCCTGTTCGTGGTCAAGAGCCCCGCTGCCCTGAGCCGGGTCGCGACGCTGACGCTGCCGCTGACCGGCCGCAACGTCGCGGAGACCCAGCGCGGCGTGGGCGGCGACACCACCATCAGGGACGCGACGGGTCGCGCCATTGCGACGACCCCGGCCCTGATGATGTGGGACGCGCGGGTCGACGCCCAGGGTGCACCCGTCAACAAGGTGCCGGTCACCTCCACCGTGGCGAAGGTCGCCAAGACCGCCGCGGGAAGTGGCATCGCACTGACCCTCACGCCGGACCAGAAGTGGCTCAAGGCGCCGGAGCGGCAGTACCCGATCACCATCGACCCGCAGATCAACCCGCTCTCCACCACCTTCGACACCTTCGTGCAGGCCAACGAGAGCGTCGACCGTGGCGGCGAGGATGATCTGCGGCTCGGCAAGCTCGGCCCGACCGGCCCGATCACCCGGACGTTCGCCCGCTGGGACACCACCGCCCTGGTCGGCAAGCAGATCAACACGGCGACCATCTCGCTGTGGAACTGGTGGTCGGTGCAGTGCGCCGGGCGGTCCTGGGAACTCTGGACCACAGGCTCGATCTCCGACGGCATCGTGTGGAGCAACCAACCGGCCTGGAACTACCAGGAGAAGGTGACCACGGCGTCGGCCGGCTTCGACAGCAGCTGTGACGACAACTGGGTCGGCGTGGCTGCCACCAGCTTCTTCCAGCGGGCGGCCAACGCGGGCGACACCCGCGCGGACATGGGCCTACGAGCGACCGACGAGACCGACTCGACATCGTTCAAGCAGTTCCGGTCCCGCAACTACTCCGGCACCACCAGCGTGCCGAAGGCCACCGTCACCTACAACTCGTACCCGACGGTGACCGCAAGGGCGACAGTGCCGGCCACCAGCTGCGTCACCGGCTCCGCCCGCCCCACTGTCAACACGGTGACGCCGCAGCTCAAGGCCACCGTCTCCGACGCGGATGCGACCGCCATGACGGTCGCCTTCGAGTGGTGGGCGATGAACGCCGACACGCCGATCGGTTCGGCTGTCCTTAGCGGAGTCGGCAACGGGGCCACCGCCGCGACCACAGTCCCGGCCGGCGCCTTCGTCGACGGTGGCATCTACCGCTGGCGGGTCAAGGCATCTGACGGCGTGACCGGCAGCGACAGTTGGTCCTCGTTCTGCGAGATGCAGGTCTACACCACTGTTGCACCGGTGGCCGGCTGCACCAACGGCACGGAGAGTGACTTCAACGGCGACGGCGTCGCCGATGTCGCGATCGCCGACCCCGAGGCCACGGTGAACAGCCAGATCCGCGCCGGGCAGGTGCACGTCAGCTATGGCGGCGGCTCCACTGTGCAGACCCTGCAGGAGGGCGTCGACAAGGTGCCCGGAGCGCCCGAGCCGGGTGACCGCTTCGGCACCTCGATCTCCTCGTACGACGCCAACAACGACGGCTGCACCGACCTTGCGGTGGGTGTCCCGTATCAGGATGTCAACGGCCTGCAGGACGCTGGTGTCGTGCTCGTCCTGCTCGGCTCACCGGCAGGGCTGGCCAAGGGCCCGAACTCCCTGACCTACCACCAGGACGTCACCAACGTGCCGGACACCGCCGAAGCCTTCGACTGGTTCGGCTACGCGGTTGCCGGCAGCCAGACCGCCAGCGGTCAGCCGTATCTGGTCATCGGCGCGCCTGGTGAAAGCCTCGCGGCCCCGGTCACCGGCATCGTCCACTACATCCGCGGCAACGTGAACGTGGCGCTCAGCCAGGGCGCCGGCATTCCCGGCGTGGCCGAGATCGACGACCGCACCGGCTACGCGGTGGCCGCATCCAAGTACCACTGGGGCGTCAGCTCGCCGGGTGAGGCGATCGGCACCGAGGTCTTCGCCGGAGCGGTGAACGTCTTCAGTCACGTGCTGACCAGCGGGCTGCCCACGCTCGCCGCCGAGCTCAACCAGGACGCGGTGTCGAGTCCGGAGCGGGATAGGGCCGAAGCCAACGACAACTTCGGTAAGTCGATCGCCATCGCGCCGTACCGGCCGGTCGGGTCGGCCCAGGGCACCCAGGATTCGTTGGTGGTCGTGGGGGCGCCCGGTGAGGATGACCTCGGCGTCCGACCGACCTTCCCGAGACCGACTGACGCCGGCACGGCGCACGTCTTCCATGTCACCGCGACCAACACCTTTACGCAGGTGAGTTCGGTCTTGGACAACGGACGCCAGTTGAGCTCGAGCAGCGGCGACTACCTCGGCGAGAAGGTCGCGGTGGTGAACACCAACCCTGCGGTCGAGGGCACCAATTCGACGATGTTCATCGCGGTGGGCATCCCGGGCAGGGACAGTTACGCCCCAACCGAGGACGGTGGCGTCAACACCAGTGACGTCGGTCAGGTATGGGTCCTTCCCGCGCTCGGCTCGACGAACGCACCGGTGAAGATCGAGCGAAACGGAACGAGCCTTCCGGGCAGCCCCCGGGCGAGTGAGATCGTCGGTACCTCGCTCGGTGTCACCTCGAAGCGGCTGCTGGTGGCCAGCCCGTACGGCACCGACGCCGTCTACGGCTTCACCTGGTCGAGCCTGGCCGGCGGGTCGACGACGCCCACCGACACCTGGCAGCCCGGCGTGAACGGCATCCCGGCCAACGTGAGCACGTTCGGGGCGGCGGTCAACTGATGAAGAACATGAATTGGCGCAGTTCAACGGGGGAGGACCTGACGGTGATCCGTCGTACCAGAAAGCGGGGTCGGCTCTTCACGCTCGGCCTCACAGTGGGCCTCGCCGGCCTGCTGTCCGGCACCGCCTACGTGGCCGCTCCCGAGCCGGCCCCGCCGACCGCGCCGGTGGCCGCCGTCGAGACCGATCCGGTCCGGGACACCGAAGCCGAGGCACTGGTCGCGGCGGTGGACCTCAATCAGCCTGTCGAGGTGCTCGCCCAGCGCGGCGAATACCGCGAGGTCTTCGCCCAGCCGGACGGCACGCTCATCGCCAACGAGTACAACCAGGCGGTACGCGTCCTCCGGGGTGACACCTGGGTACCGGCCAGTGCAGCGCTCGTGGCCCAGTCGGACGGAACGATCACGCCGACCGCGGCGCTGCTCAACATGCGTTTGTCCGGCGGGGGCACCACGCCTCTCATGGTTGTCGAGCGTGACTTCCGGGTCATGACGCTCACCTGGCCCCACTCACTGCCCACCCCGACCATCTCCGGCGACCAGGCCACCTACCCGGAGGTCTTTCCCGACGTCGACCTGGTCGCCAACGTCACGGTCGAGGGCTTCTCGCACGTCCTGGTGTTGAAGACCCCCGAGGCCGCAAATCTGCCTGAGCTGAGGGATCTCCGGCTGGGGGTGACCGGCGAAGGGCTCGACATCCAGGAGACCGAGGAAGGTGGCGTGGTCGCTCTCGACCCCGCGACCGGAAACCCGGTCATGGAGGCCGACGCCCCGACCATGTGGGACAGCGGCAACGAGGAGGGCGGCGGTGACCTCCAGCGCAGCACCGCCGCGGCCGGTGAACCCGAGGACCCGAACGACGCTTCGGCCCGAGGGCCGGGCGAGGACTCGCGGGTGGGACAGGTCGGCCTCGACTACACCCAGGGAACGCTGAGCCTGACCCCGGATGCGGCGATGCTCGCCAACCCGGACACCACCTACCCGGTGTACGTGGACCCGGTATGGCAGAGCAGCACCAACAGCGCTTGGGCGATGGTCGACAGCGGCTACCCGTCCGAGGAGTACTGGAAGTTCGACACGAAGCGACACGAGCGCATCGGTCTCTGCCCGAGCTCCTGCAACAACTCCAAGGTCAAGCGCATCTTCTACCAGTTGGCCACCCCGTACGCCGGCAAGACCATCCTGGAGGCCAAGTTCCGGGTGACCTTGCAGCACGTCTACAACACCACCGCACGCGCGGCGGCGCTCTACCTGATGCCCTCCGGCATCAAGTCCAGCACGAACTGGAGCAACCAGCCCGGCGGGTCGGGGTGGTCGGGTGCCACGCACCTGGCCAACAACTCACCGACCAAGGTGCAGTCGAGTTGCACCTCCACGAACCAGAACACCGAGTGGGAAGCCAAGGCCGCGGTCCAGCAGGCGGTCAGCAAGGGCTGGAGCAGTGTCACTCTCGGCCTCCGTTCGGTGAGCGAGAGCGACTCCACCCACACCAAGCGGTTCTGCGACAACGGTGTGCTCTCCGTCCGCTACAACCGGGCGCCAGTGATCGCGAACCAGTCCGAGCTGACCATGTCACCCGGTGGTGGCTGCGTGTACGGCACGACCGCGCCCTACACGGACGTTCCGCCGAGGCTCAACGCCGTCCTGCGGGACCCGGACCACTCGTCCGCACACACCGAGCAGGTCAAGGCCGAGTTCAAGGTCACCTGGACGCCGGCCGGCGGGAGCCTCCAGACCGTCAGCTACACCACCCCCTTGAAGGCCAGCGGTTCGCTGTTCAGCTACTACGTGCCGACCACCATCGCGCAGAACGTGCCGATCTCCTGGGAGGTTCGGGCGAGCGACGGAGTGAGTTGGGGCCCTTGGAGTTCCGACGGCACACGTAACGTCTGCCAGTTCTACTACGACAAGACCAGTCCCAGCGCGCCGGACGTCGATTCGCCGGAGTATCTGCCCGATGATGCGGCAGATACCACGGCCGACTGTCTCGACGACGACCAGTGGCGCGGCTCCATCGGCGTCCAGGGCAGCTTCACCTTCGACTCGGCCGCCACCGACGTCGTGGAGTACCTGTACAACTTCAACGACAGCGCCACCGTGTCGGTCAAGCCGGCCACTGCTGGCGGCCCCGTGACGATCAAGTGGACGCCCGACAAGGAGGGACCGCGCCAGCTCTTCGTCAAGGCGGTCGACGTGGCGAAACGGTCCAGCACGATCGCCACCTGCACCTTCCGGGTGGGTAAGCGTCCGCCGGTCGCACAGTGGCCACTGTCGGACATCGCGACTGCGAAGTCAGCGAGCGACCAACTCGGCGCGCACGACGCCAAGATCGGTAGTGGCGTCAAGTTCGGCGTGGCAGGTTCGCTCGGAGCATGGGACACCGCCGCCACCTTCGACGGCACGTCCAACGCCTATCTCGTCACGGACAACTCGGTGGTGAGCACCGCACGAAGCTTCTCCGTCACCGGCTGGTTCCGGGTGGACGACCCCAGCCGCCGTCAGGTGGCGGTCAGTCAGGACGCCACCGGTGAGCCGGGCTTCAGCCTGGGTGTCGAACAGGGCAACTGGTTCTTCCGGATGCCGACGAACGATGTCATCAACCTGGGTGAATGGAGGGTGAACGCGGGGCCGGCAACCACCGACTGGACCTTCGTCACGGCTGTCTTCGACGGCCCGAACAACAAGATCTCCCTGCAGGTCGGTTCCGGCGCTCCGGTGTTCAAGGATCGACGTTCGCTGGTCGAGGCCCGTGGTGCCCTCCAGTTCGGCCGCCACACCTACAAGGGCGGCGGATACTCGGACTTCTGGAAGGGCGCGATGGCGGATGTCTCCGTCTTCGACCGCCCGGTCGTCAGCGAGGACACGGCCGGCTTGGAGAAGCACAAGCTGGACCGTAAGGGCTACTGGCAGTTGAGCACCGAGACCTCGGGATTGAGCCCGAACTACGATGCCGGTGGTGAGGCGCTGCGACTCGGGAAACCGAGCACTCTCATTCGGACCCCCAACCCGTTCAATGCGATGATGGGTGCCGGATACCTGCAGCTCACCGGCAAGGCCGGTGAGTACGCCGAGACGGCCACCCCCGTCGTCGACCCGGCAGGAAGCTTCACCATCTCCGCTCGGGTTCGGTTCACCAGCGGCTCGCAGGGCCACCCGATGACGGCGATTTCCATCAAGGACGCCACCAACAACAGCGTCGTGGTCCTTCGGGGCAACACTGAAGGGCGTTGGGAGATGGCCGCTGCCGGGATCACACAGCCGGCCCGATTCGACAGTTCCCCGTCAATAGCCCGTCCAGGCGACCACATCGCGTTGGTCTACAACGGGTACACCCGTGAGCTGCTGTTCTATCTCAACGGTCAGGCCCTCGGACTCCAGTTGGACAGGCCGTTGCCCGCTCTCAGCAACGTCCAGTTCGGCCGGTCCTTCGTGAACGGCGCCGAGCAGGAGAACCTGTCCGGGGCGATCGACGACATCCGGATCTACAACGGCGTGGCAGACAAGGTCAAGATCGACCGGACCCGTCTGGTCGTCGAGCAGCCGAACCTCTGACACCACCAGCATCGGGGCCGCCCTGGGAAGGGCGGCCCCGATGCCTCATGCCTTTGTCCAACCAACCCTGGGGAGGGTGGATGTTCTCCCGACTTCTGGGCACATCCGGCGCGTTGCAGCGCCGGGTAGTGCGACCAGTGTCTTGGGCGATGACCGTCGTGATGTGCGCAAGCGTCATCCAGGTCGTCAACGCCCCCGCGTCGGCTGCCGCCGAGCGCAAACGCCCGACGGCGACCGACGTCGGCAAGACTGTTCCGAACCGGGCACCTCTGGGCGTGAAGCCGCGTACGGCCAACCCGGCTGCGGCCCCCGCCACCACCACGCCGGCCAAGGTCACCTGGCCGGCGGCGGGAGCCACCGAGATCGCGGTACCCGCCCCGCCCGCCGGTGCACCTGAGCAGGCCGGCGCGCGTACCGCCGCTGCGTCAACGGCCCCGGCCGCGACCGGCAAGGCCGGTGGCCTCGCGGTGTCGGTGTCGGCCGCTGCCAGCCCAGTACAGAAGGCCGGCACTCCGCCGGTTGCCGCTCCGGGCAAGGTACGCGTCGAGGTGCTCGACCGCGCTGCCTCCGAGCGGGCCAGGGTCGACGGCCCGCTGGTGCGGGTCAACCGCGCCGATGGTCAGCAGGGCGCTGGCGACATCCAGCTAGGCGTCAGCTACGAAGGCCTGAGCGGCGCTTTCGGCGGTGACTTCGGATCACGCCTGAAGCTGGTGAAGCTGCCGGAGTGTGCGTTGACCACCCCGGAGAAGACCGGTTGCGCGGCGGAACCGGTGCCTACCGTCAACGACGGTGAGTCGCGCACGCTCTTCGCCACGGTCAGCGCGGCCGCGACGGGTTCGACCTTCGCGCTGGCCGCGGCCGAATCCTCCTCGCAGGGCGACTACGGGGCGACGAAGCTCGCGCCGTCGTCGAAGTGGTCGGTGGCGCCGTCCACCGGCGGGTTCTCGTGGAGCTACCCGATGCGGACGCCCCCGGTTCCGGGTGGCGGCGCTCCGGGCATCACCCTCGCGTACTCCTCGCAGTCGATCGACGGCCGTACCGCCACGACCAACAACCAGGGCTCCTGGTTGGGTGAGGGCTTCAACTACGAGCCGGGGCACATCGAGCGCCGCTACAAGTCCTGTGCCGAGGACGGGCACGACCAGTACGCCGACCAGTGCTGGGCGTACGACAACGCCACCATCCTGCTCAACGGCAAGTCCACCGAGCTGGTCAAGAGCGGCAGCACCTGGAAGTTCGCCACCGATGACGGCTCGAAGGTGGAGCGGCTCACCGGCGCCGACAACGGCGACAACGACGGTGAGCACTGGAAGGTCACCACGACCGACGGCACGGAGTACTTCTTCGGCCTGAACAAGCTCCCGGGCTGGACCACCAACAAGGAGGTCACCGGGTCGACCTGGACGCTGCCGGTCTTCGGTGACGACGCCAACGAGCCGTGCAACAAGTCCACCTTCACTGCCTCGTACTGCGACCAGGCGTGGCGGTGGAGCCTCGACTACGTCAAGGACCGCTACGGCAACGTCAGCTCGTACTTCTACGCGCCCGAGACGAACTACTACGCCCGGGCCAAGAACACCGATGCCAACGGTGTGCCCTACCACCGCGGCGGCTACCTCAAGCGGATCGACTACGGGCAGCGGCACGAAGCGGTCTACACCACCAACGCTCCGGCGCGGGTGCGGTTCGACGTCAAGGAGCGGTGCCTGGCGACCGGCTCCATCGACTGTGACCCACAGGATCTGAACACGACCACGGCGCCGTACTGGCCGGACGTCCCCTTCGACCGCAACTGCAACAAAGACACCAAGTGCAAGCTTGACCAGATCACTCCGACCTTCTGGACCCGGGCGCGCCTGACCGGCATCACCACCGAGATCCGTCAGGGCAGCGGGTGGGAGCCGGTCGACACCTGGAAGCTCGACCACCAACTCCTCGACAACGGTGACGGCTCCCGCACCCTCTGGCTGCACAAGATCACCCACACCGGTCTGTACGGCACCGACATCGCCATGCCGTCGGTGGAACTGGGCAACCTCCAGCTGTCGAACCGGGTCGACCGGGACGACGACAACATTGGTCCGCTGGTCCGGCCTCGCCTCGCCACCGTCTGGACGGACACCGGCGGCCAGATCGACGTCAACTACGCGACCCCGGACTGCACCAAGAGCACGCTGCCGACCGAGGGCAACAGCACCAAACGGTGCTACCCGGTCAAGTGGAACCCGTACGGCAGCGGCGACCCCATCACGGACTGGTTCTTCAAGTACGTGGTCGCCGCGGTTGTCGAGACCGACCGGACCGGTGGCGCACCGGACATGGTCACCAGGTACGACTACCAGGACGGTGCCGCCTGGCGGAAGTCCGAGCCCGACGGGATCTCCGACCCGAAGGACCTCACCTGGAGTGAATGGCGGGGCTACGGCAAGGTCGTCGTCACCGTTGGTAACGGCCAGACCCAGACCACCAAGACCGAGTACCGCTACCTGCGCGGCATGCACGGCGACAAGATGCCGAACAGTACCGATACCCGGGACATCCGGGTGAAGGACTCCGCCGGCGTCGAGCACATCGACTACGACGAGTTCTCCGGTCACCAGTTGGAGAGCACCGTCTATGACGGCGCGGCGGTGGTCAGCCGCAGCATCGCGACGCCGTGGCGGCACAACACCGCCACCGAGTCGCACAGCTGGGGTGCCAAGAAGGCCTGGTTCACCAACACCTCGGTGACCCAGAACTTCGTCGCGCTCGCCGCCGGCGGCTGGCGCCAGACCAAGAACGTCTCGGATTTCGAAACGACCTTCGGTCGGGTCACGCAGACGGAGAACCTCGGCGACGTCGCCGTCACCGGTGACGAGGCCTGCAACCGCACCACCTACGCCGACAACGCCAGCGCCCACCTGTACAGCCTGGTGGCGCGGACCGAGTCGGTGTCGGTGGCGTGCTCGGTGACTCCGGATCGCAAGACCCAGGTCATCTCGGACACCCGCACCCTCTACGACGGCAAGGCGTTCGGTGTGGCGCCCACGGTGGGCAACCCCACCAAGTCGGAGCGGATGGCAAGCCACAACGGCACCACGGCCACCTACATCACCGCCGCGTCGGGGACCTTCGACTCGTACGGTCGGCCTTTGACCGCGACCGACGCGATGGGGAAGACGACCACCACCGAGTACACCGAGACGAACGGCCTCACCACCAAGGTGGTCGAGACCAACCCGCTCGGCCACGTCACCACCACCGAGTACGCCACGGCCTGGGGCAGCCCGGTCAAGCAGGCTGACCAGAACAACCTGGTCAGTCAGTTGGAGTACGACTCTCTGGGCCGGCTGACCAAGGTGTGGATGCCGGACCGTACCGGTGCGACGGGCCTTAGCCCGAGCATCAAGTACAGCTACCTGATCCGCACCGACAAGCCGGTCGCGGTCAAGACCGAGAAGCGGCAGAACGACGGCTCGTACAGCGTCGAGTACAAGCTGCACGACGGTCTGTTGCGTCCGCGTCAGGTGCAGACCGAGGGGCCGGATGGCACCCGGATGATCGCGGACACCTTCTACACCCCGACCGGAAACCTCGACAAGACGTACGCGACCTACAACGCGGCCGGTGTCCCGACGGACGCCATCTTCCCTGCCCGCAACGGCGAGGTCGATGGTCAGACGCTCTACGTCTACGACGGGGCCGACCGGGTCAAGGCGGAGATCTTCGCGGTAGCGGGCAACGAGAAGTGGCGCACCAGCACCACATACGGCGGCGACCGGGTGTCGGTCGACCCGCCGCAGGGCGGCACCCCCACCACAACGATCTCCAACGCGATCGGGCAGACGACGCAGCTGCTGCAGTACAAGGGCGCTGAGCCGTCGGGGGCTTCTGACAAAACGGCCTACACCTACAACCGCTCCGGCCAGCTCGCGACGGTCACCGACCCCGCCGGCAACGTCTGGAAGCACGAGTACGACCAGCTCGGCCGCAAGGTCAAGTCGATCGACCCGGATGCGGGTACGTCGACGATGACCTACGACAATCTGGACCGGCTCACCAGCACCACCAATGGTGTGAACGAGACGATCAGCACCACCTACGACGCGATCGGCCGGACGGCCGCCACCTACAAGGGATCGGCCGAGACCGGCGTACTCCTCAGCAGTTGGATCTACGACCTGGAGATGCTCGGGCAGCTCTCCATGACGAGCCGGTGGATCGACGGTGCCGAGTACGCCACCTACTACACCGCCTACGACGAGTTCTACCGGCCGCACGCCACCTACTACCAGGTGCCCGAGCACGCTGGCGCCGAAATCGCAGGGCTGTACAGCTTCGCGGCCGAGTACAACCCGGACGGCACCGTGGGAGCGGTGGGCATGTCCGACGGTGGTGGCTTGCCCTTCGAGAGCATTGCCTACACCTACGACAGCATGGAGCGGTTGACCGCGACCGAGGGCGACGTGCCGTACCTGACGGACGTCGACTACTCGGCGACCAGTGAGGTCATCCAGACCGAGGCGAAGCTCGGCGACAACAAGGTCTGGTCGACCTACGGGTACGAGCAGGGCTCCAAGCGCCTGACCAACCAGCGGTTGGACCGCAGCGGTGCCCCGGTCATCGACATCGACGCCCGCTACAGCTACGACGCTTCCGGGAACATCACCCAGATCGCCGACACACCCTCGGGCACCCGGGACGTGCAGTGCTTCACCTACGACTACCTGCGCCGCATGGAGCGGGCCTGGACGTCGGCGAGCACCGCCACCGACCCGTGCGCCGGAGGCCCGTCGACGACGGGTGTGGGTGGGGTGGCCCCGTACCACCACGCCTACACGTACGACGTGGTCGGTAATCGCAAGACCGAGTCGCAGTTCGCCGCCAACGGCACCTCGATCAAGGAGCGCGCGTACACGTACCCGGCCGCGGGCCAGCCGCAGCCGCACACCCTGCGCTCGATGACCGAGACGACGTCGGCGGGCTCGAAGCTCCACGAGTACGGCTACGACGCCGCAGGCAACACGACGCGTCGAACCAAGGTCGGCGAGGACCAGACCCTGAAGTGGGACGCCGAGGGCAACCTCGAGTCCGTCACCGACGCCGCTGGCAAGAAGACCAGCTACCTGTACGACGTCGACGGCTCCCGGATGCTTCGCAAGGAGCCGAACGCCACCACCCTTTACCTGCCGGGGATGGAGATCCGGCTCGACCACACCACCAAGGCGACCGACGGCACCCGCTACTACTCCCTGCCGGGTGGCGGCACGATCGTCCGCAAGCTCAACGGCCTGCACTACGTCGCCTCCGACCACCACGGCACGGGCCAGGCGACGGTCGACGAGAACGGTGCCATCGTGCACCGGCGGAGCACGCCGTTCGGCGAGACCCGCGGCACGCCGACAACACCAGGGCAATGGCCGACGGAGAAGGGTTTCGTCAACGGCAATCAGGACTCGACCACCGGCCTGGTGAACATCGGTGCCCGCGAGTATGACCCGGTCACCGGCCGGTTCATCTCGGTCGACCCGATCATCGACGTCAACGACCCGCAGCAGATGCACGGGTACGCGTACGCCAACAACAACCCGATCTCGTTCTCTGACCCCGACGGCCTCAAGGCGTGCTCCGACGACGCGTGCGGTCCCGGTGCCGACTACGAGGACATGTACGGCAACTACCACGCCGTCAAGGGACACAACGACGGATGTGGCGGCTGCTCGGGCGCATATGACCCGGACGAGCCGACCAAGAACGTCTGGAACAACCCTCGTGCCAGCGAGGCGGACAAGGCTGCCGCGGCTGCCGCGGCGGCTGAGAAGGAGCGTCAGGCGCGGATCGCGCGAGCGAAGCAGAAGCTCCTGAACGCGGCCAAGGCTCTCGCCAAGATCATGATGGACGAGCTGGGCATTACCGATGCCCTGGACTGCTTCATCAAGGGCGACATGGGTGGCTGTCTGAATACCGCCATCAATGTTGCTAGCTCGGCCCTCGGTGGAGCGTTGGGCAAACTTGCTGCAAGATATGGGGCTCCTTGGAAGTGGAAAAAGTTCGCCAATCTAGCCAGTCGGGCTAAGGGTCTCCTCGGCGACCTTGTCGATGGTGTAAAAACCCTATTCAATAAGGGGTGCCACAGCTTTGCGCCTGGAACGCTCGTTCTGCTCGCTGATGGTAGCGTCAAGCCGATCGAGAAAGTTCGACTCGGTGAACGGGTGGTGGCCGCCGACCCTGCAACGGGAGCTTGGTCTGCGGAAGAGGTTGTTGCGACGCACGTCAACAACGACGTCAACCTCACGGATCTCACGGTGTTGGTCGGGAGCAGTGCCGTTGTAATTGAAACCACCCAACATCACCCGTTCTGGAGCCAGGACCGACGCGACTGGGTGGACGCGGTGGACCTCCAGGTGGGTGAGAAACTCCTGCCCTTTGGTGGAGGGACTGCCGAAGTGCAGGCGGTCAAATCCTACCCGTCATTCCGAGTAATGCATGACCTGACGGTCAGGACGGCACACAGCTACCATGTGATGGCTGGATCGGCAGCCTTGCTGGTCCATAACATGTCACCAGTTGACCCATACCAGGTG
Source organism: Micromonospora sp. C81 (assembly GCF_018070425.1). NCBI lineage: Bacteria > Bacillati > Actinomycetota > Actinomycetes > Micromonosporales > Micromonosporaceae > Micromonospora > Micromonospora sp. C81. The sequence goes on along the minus strand of NZ_JAGPXS010000020.1, from coordinate 39,381 downwards.
GGTCAATACAACGAGCTCAAGAATGCGTCCGAGGCGAATGATGGTCTCGACATCCACCATCTTCCGCAAAAGCACCCTGCCGGCCAAGTAATCCCGGGATACGATCCCAAGACGGGGCCGGCGATTGCTGTCCCGCAGGGTGAACACCGAAAGATTCCAACCCGCAAGGGCACGTACACTGGGACTGCTCACGACCTGGTGCAGGACGATCTTGCGGATTTGGCCGCCCACACTAATGCACCGCCGGCGGCGCAAGCTAAAATGAAGATCCAGATCGATTCGCAATTCCCTGGACAAAATCTCTGTGATATCTAGCTAGTCTGATTGGAGGGCGGCGGAGTGGATGAGTTCGAAGGATTGATCGCGGAGCTGCAGGCGCTTGGGCCGGCGGACTTCGATCTCGGCAACGAGAGTAGCGCGGGGTGGGGCCGCCTGGGTGAGGTGTGTGACCGTCTCGTGGATCACTTCGACATTCAGGCGTTTGCTCCGCCGCTCTTCGCCTTCCTTGAGCGGCTTGATGGCTCAGATATTGGCGCCCCGGGGCCAGTCGTGCATGCTCTCGAAAGTGCGGGACCTCTGCATCTCCCTTACCTTTGGGAGTCGATGCGGCGGAAGCCGACCGCGTTGGGTGCGTGGATGGTGAACCGCGTGCTCAATACCAACCCACCGGATGCCGGTCGTTGGCTAGACCTGCTTGCTTCAGTGGATGGGCATTCCAAGGCTTCGGAATCTGCAGTCAATGAGGCCCAGGAATTCCTGCGATATCAGCGGTCCAAGGGTCGTTGATTTGTAGTCGAGACTGACATTGCGTCAACGCCGACTACTGATAGACGCGTGCAGTGAAGACTGCGGGTGAAAGCAAATTTGGCTCACCCCGCAGTCTTCACGTCGCCCTCAGCTCCTTGAGCAGGTGGCCCCGTTGAGCGAGAAGTTGGTCGGGGACGAGTACGGCCCGTTCAGCGTGCCCTCGTAGCCGAAGTTGGCTGTGCCGCCAGGTGCAAGGGACCCGTTGTAGCCGGCGTTGCGGACGGTCACCGTTGAGGCGCTCTGGCTGACCGTGGCGTTCCACGAGTTGGTGACCTGCTGCCCACTGGGCAGCTGTAGGTCAGCGTCCAACCGCTGATCGGGCTGGACCCGGTGTTGGTGATCTGCACGTCGACCGTGAAGCGGAGGTCGTCGCCGCTACGGCACAGCATCCACTTGGCTCCAGGGTAATGGGGTGGATGCCAATGATATGCATCTAGGTCAGCCGCTTCGGACCGCTGCAGATCTCCTCGTTGCCGCTGCTTCGGCAGGTACATCGCTGCCGTCGGCGGGCGTGCGGCACGGCATGATCACCTAGGGTTGCGCTGGCAGCCCTACCGACCTCTTCACGTCGGTCACCGGGTTAGGAGACCTCCTTGGGCGACCTTCGAGGGATTCTGCGATTCTGCCCAGATGAGTCAGGAGCAAGCGCAGGTGCTGTCCCGTGGCACCAACTGTGCCGTCGTACAGCTGGTGGGTAGGGCGTTTCCCGGCATCTGTCTGCAGGGCGATACGTTCGCTGCCCTGTTGATGCAGCTGGAGGAGGCGGCTCGTCTACTGCGCCATGATCCCGGCGACCCCGCAGCTCTCGACGAGCTCGACGACGCCGTCGGCGAGGCAGAGCGCTTCCTCGGCTTCTACGAAACGACGCTCTCGGAGCGAGGGATCCGGCGCCCGTACTGAGGCGGCGGCCACCGGCGGCAGAGACATCGAAGACCACCGCCGGTCGGCCCAACACAGCGGCGAGTGGCACCTCACCGTCGTCGAACTACGAAGGCGCACCTCAGCAGTGCGGGGCGAAGACCTGAGGATTGAGCACAACTGATGGCAAACTTCGATCTTGACTCGACAATCGAAGAGCTTGCTCTCTCTGTCGAGTCGCTTCCGATGCGCTCGAAGGCAGCCCTGTTCGGGGCATGTGCCGAGGCGTTGGTCCCCCTGCTGGACGAGGTCGAGCGGCGGACGTCGGGCAAATGGACCTTTCCTACGGCTCGAATAGCCCTCGATCTGGTGTCGGGGTTCATCGAGGGTGGGCCCTCCCGGGGCGATCACCGTGAGCTCCGGCAGCGCATCCTTGCGGCTGGGCCGAATGGGCACGAACTCGACTCACCCTGGAGTACCTACGCGCAGGACGCGCTCATCTGTGTTGACGCGGCGTTGGTTGCGGCTTCAGCACTGGGCGACCGCGATTTCAAACCGATCTGGATTCAGTACGTGATCAACCCACTGGTGGTTTCGCTGGACGTCCAGGGCTATGACGTCGAATCCTCTCCTGGGCCAGTCGGGGGAAATGAATTCCAGGTGCAGCTCGACCGGGCTGTCACTTTCCTGCACTCAGCCGCGGCCCGACTCTCCCTGCAGGAGATTGACCTCGTGACGTACAGGGAGTTGGTCGAGGAGGCGGAGGTCATCCGACCGACGGTACTGGGATAAGCGCGTCGAGGAGAGCGCGGGTGGCGGGCACAATGCGAGGGGCGTGACCAGATGGTCACGCCCCTCGCTGTCGGTTGGGATACTGCTCAGGCGCGCGAGCAGGTGGCCCCGTTGAGCGAGAAGCTGGTCGGGGACGAGTACGCCCCGCTCAGCGTTCCCTGATAGCCGAAGCTGGCCGTGCCGCCCGGTGCGACGGACCCGTTGTGGCCGGTGTTGCGGGCGGTCACCGCGGAGCCGCTCTGGCTGACCGTGGCGTTCCACGCGTTGGTGACGGTCTGCCCGCTGGGCAGCGAGTAGTTCAGCGTCCAGCCGTTGATTGCGCTGGACCCGGTGTTGGTGATCTGCACGTCGGCCGTGAACCCGTTGTTCCACGAGTTCGCCGTGTACTTCACCGCGCAGGCCGCATTGCCCGGCGGCGGGGTGGTCGGCGGCGGGGTGGTGGGGTTGCCGCCGCCGTTGACCGAGGCCGAGAACGACGTCACCGCCAGGCCGACGCCGCCCTGCCAGGGCTCGAAGCCGGCCTGGATGCTGGTCAGGTACCAGGAGTTGGTGATCGCGCCCCGGTTACGGACGTCGTTGATGAAGTCCAGCACGCTGAAGTTCAGGCTGGAGATCGCCGACGGCGCGACGTACGAGATGACGTTGTTGGAGCCGTTGCTGCCCCGCCAGACCTCCCAGGTCCGACCGGCCAGATTCGTCGTGCCGACCACGGAGCCGATGGGCTGGATCGGGCCCTGCCTGTTGAGCCAGATCATGATCTCCATCTGGTTCACCCCGTCCCGCTTGGGTGACGGGTCCAGCCAGATGTCGTACGACGCGTTGTAGGTGGCGCCACTGACGTACCGGTAGGAGATGCTGCTGGTGGCACTGCTGATCTGACTCACCTGGATCGGCAGGTTCGTGCCGGGGGAGCAGTTGGTGTAGTGACAACCGAAGAACACCGAGGGGTACGCCGTCGGTGCGCCGTTGGTGGGGCTGCTGCCGTTCAGGGTGGTGATCTCGAAGCCGCTGCCGGTGACGTTGATGCACTGCTGGGCGGTGGTGCCCCAGCGGTTGTTCTGCACCACGTACCGACCCTGGATGGTGGTCGAGCCGTACTGCTCACAGATCAGGGTGTCGGCGGAGGCGTTGCCGCCGAGGGCCACGGCCACCAGTGAGCTGGTGAGGAGGAGCCCGGCGGCGGCCAGGGCCCGAAGTTGACGTTTCATGACGCTCCTTGACTCGGCGCGTGCCGGGCGCCGGATGTGGTGGGGCTGTGCGGGAGCGCTCCCACGCTCAATGACACATTCACATGTCTGAAACTCATCCGCAACCGCGCGCGTCAAACTGGTGAATTGTGAGGATTGCCACCACCCCCGGACGGCTGCCGCTCGACGGCCAGCTAAGCGACGAGCGCCGCCGACGAGCGCCGCCGAGCCGGCCGATTGGGGCCTGGTGTGCGCGAATAGCTCCGAGTAGCGTGTTGCCTCCAACGCGTGCCGCTCCCCCTCCGGAGGCGTACACCACCATGGGTGGCTCCCCCCTGCGCATCCTCGTCGTCGGCGCGGGCATCGCCGGCCTGGCCGTGGCCCGGGCGCTACGCCTGGCGGGCTTCCGGCCGGACGTCACCGACAGGCTGCCGCCCGGGGAGTCCACCGAGACCGGCCTCTACCTGCCCGGCAACGCCGCCCGCGCGCTGCACCGTCTCGACCTGCACGACCCGGTCCGTCCACTCGGGCAGGTGATCCACCGGCAGCACTTCTTCGATGCCGCTGGCGCGAAGCTCTGCGACGTCGACCTCGACACCCTCTGGGCCGGCGTCGGCGAATGCCGGGCGCTGCCCCGGGCCGACCTGCACCGGGTGCTGCTCAGCGGGGCCGGCGGCGCCGTCCGCCACGGCGCCGAGGTGCGCACCCTGGACCTGCTCCCGGGCGCCGTCGGCGTCACCTTCACCGACGGCACCACCACCGAGTACGACCTGGTCATCGGCGCCGACGGGCCGCGCTCCTCGGTGCGGGCCCTCGCCGCCCTCGGTGGGCCGCCGCGCCCCGTCGGGCAGGTGGTCTACCGGGCCGTGCTCCGCGACGGCCCGCCGGTCGCCGAGTGGACCGCCCTGCTCGGCCAGCGCTCCGGGTTCCTGATGGTGCCGATCGGTGCCGGGCGACTGCACCTGTACGCCGACGAGGCCGGCACCGAGCAGCCGGCCGAGCCACTGGCCCGGCTGCGCGAACTCTTCGCCGACTACCGGGGCCCGGTGCCCGAGGTGTTGGCGGCGCTCGACGAGGTGCACGTCGGGATCACCGACGAGGTGGAGCTGGGCCGCTGGTACCGGGGTCGCGTCCTGCTGATCGGTGACGCCGCGCACGCCACCGCGCCGACCCTGTCCCAGGGTGCGGCGATGGCACTGGAGGACGCCGTGGTGCTGGCCGAGTCGCTGCGCGCCGCCGGCAGCGTGGACGCGGCCCTGGTCGCGTACGAGAGTCGTCGTCGGCCGCGTACGCGCTGGGTGCGCGACCGGACCCGGGACCGCAACCGCACCAGGGACGTGCCGCCGGCGCTGCGCGACCCCCTGCTGCGCGGACGCGGCGGCCGCATCTTCGGGGAGCACTACCGGCTCTTGCTCGGCCCGCTGTAGGCCCGTAGTAGATCGTGTCACGCCACCCCACGCGGCGCTGCGACCTGCCGGGGACTATCCTCCTTGCGGATGACGGCCCGCCGATAACCAGCGTGTGCCGAGCGGGACAACCGAGAACCGGAGGCCACTCGTGACCACCGTCGCACCCAAGCCGGTCGTGACCCGGCCCTGGCCGGTCCGGGAGCCGGTCAAGGGGTCGGCCATCGCGCGGCTGCTGCGAACCACGGACGCGAAGCAAATCGGGATCATGTATATGGTCACCGCGTTCGCGTTCTTCATGATCGGCGGCCTGATGGCCCTGATCATGCGGGCTGAGCTGGCCCGACCCGGGCTGCAGTTCCTGTCGCCCGAGCAGTACAACCAGCTCTTCACGATGCACGGCACGATCATGTTGCTGTTCTTCGCGACGCCGATCGTGTTCGCGTTCGCGAACTACATCGTGCCGATCCAGATCGGCGCACCCGACGTCTCCTTCCCCCGACTGAACAGCTTCGCCTACTGGCTGTTCCTGTTCGGCGGCACGATGGCGACGGCCGGTTTCATCACCCCGGGTGGTGCCGCTGACTTCGGCTGGTTCGCGTACGCGCCGCTGAGCAGCGTCGAGCACTCGCCCGGCGTCGGGGCCAACATGTGGGTCATGGGTCTGGCCATCTCCGGCCTGGGCACCATCCTCGGCGCGGTGAACATGATCACCACGGTCCTGACCCTGCGCGCGCCCGGCATGACCATGTTCCGGATGCCGATCTTCACGTGGAACATCCTGGTCACCAGCCTCCTGGTGATCCTGGTCTTCCCGCTGCTGGCCGCCGCGCTGTTTGCGCTCGCCGCGGACCGCATCCTCGGCGCCCACGTGTACGACCCCGCAACCGGCGGGCCGATGCTCTGGCAGCACCTGTTCTGGTTCTTCGGGCACCCCGAGGTCTACATCGTCGCGCTGCCGTTCTTCGGCATCATCAGCGAGGTCATCCCGGTCTTCTCCCGCAAGCCGATCTTCGGCTACAAGGGTCTGGTCGCCGCGACCGTCGCGATCGCCGCGCTCTCGATGAGCGTCTGGGCGCACCACATGTTCGCCACCGGTCAGGTGCTGCTGCCGTTCTTCAGCTTCCTGAGCTACCTGATCGCCGTGCCGACCGGTATGAAGTTCTTCAACTGGATCGGCACCATGTGGCGGGGCCAGATCAGCTTCGAGACGCCAATGCTCTGGGCGGTCGGCTTCCTGGTCACCTTCCTCTTCGGTGGTCTCACCGGTGTGCTGCTGGCCAGCCCGCCGATCGACTTCCACGTGTCGGACTCGTACTTCGTGGTGGCGCACTTCCACTACGTGCTCTTCGGCACGATCGTGTTCGCGGTGTTCGCCGGCATCTACTTCTGGTTCCCGAAGATGTTCGGCCGGATGCTCGACGAGCGGCTGGGCAAGATTCACTTCTGGCTCACCATGATCGGCTTCCACACCACGTTCCTGGTGCAGCACTGGCTCGGTAACGAGGGCATGCCCCGTCGGTACGCCGACTACCTGCCCAGTGACGGCTTCACCACGCTGAACATGATCTCCACGATCGGTGCGTTCATCACCGGTATCTCCACGCTGCCCTTCATCTACAACTGCTGGAAGTCGTACAAGACCGGCCCGGTGGTCGAGGTGAACGACCCCTGGGGTCACGGCAACTCGCTGGAGTGGGCGACCAGCAGCCCGCCGCCGCTGCGCAACTTCGACCGGATGCCCCGCATCCGTTCCGAGCGGCCGGCGTTCGACGAGAAGTTCCCGGAACTGGCCGCTGGCGGCCAGAGCCTGGCCGGCCCGCCGGAGGGCGGCTCCAAGCCGCTCACCAGTGAGTCGGACGGCGGTGCCAGCTACCGCGAGGACACCGGCAGCGACATCGACCGGCACTGACGCTCAACCCAGCTGTACGACGGGCGCCGCCCCCCGGGATCACCGGGAGCGGCGCCCGTCGCCATGTCCAGCCGGGCTCGGCTCGACCGGTCTGGCTCCGACGGGGCTGTGTGCCTGAAGTGCCTGATGCCTGTGAGTCATCAAGATGACTCACAGGCATCACGCTCTTCAGCATGCATGCATGCATGCCGGTCGGAAGCCCGGCGGACACCCTGGCTGGTCCGCTGCCGCGGCACGCCCGGCCACCCCGGCCCCCGACCCCCGCTGTCGACAGCGTGGGTGCAGCCGTCAGCGGGCGGTGGGGGCGAGGTCGGCCTCGACGGACTGCGCGGGGTTGGCCGCGTCAGCGGTGCGGCGGCGGCGTAGCTCGATCGGAAGCACCACGAGGGTGACCAGCGCGCCGAGCGCTCCGGTGACCACGAAGCCCCAGAGTGGCGAGCTGGCGTCGATCACCGCGCCGGCGAGCGGCGCGCCGATCGCGATGCCGACGGTGACCGCCGACCCGTGCAGGCCCATCGCCTCACCGCGTACCTCGGCTGGGACCAGGCGGCTGACCGCGTCGGAGCCGGCCGCGATGGTCGGCGCGCAGAGCGCGCCAGCCGGGATCAGCGCCAGGCACAGCAGCCACCAGTGCGCACCGCCCAGCCCGACCGGGATGGTGCACAGGGCGAGTGCGGCGGTCAGCGCCAACGGGGAGAACGAGCGGTGCACGGCCCCGTAGGCGAACCCGCCGAACAGCGAGGCGACCGCCCAGATGGCCAGCACCGCGCCGGTCCAGCCGACCTCGCCGCTGGCGCGCAGCACGGCGACCACCGCCACGTCGGTGCCGCCGAGCACCAGGGTCGCGGCGGCGCTGAGCGCCAGCACGGCGAGCAGTCGGGGGGTCAGCCACTCCCGGCGAGGCACCCGCCGAGGTGGGCCGCTGGGCTCGGCGGCTCCCCGGATCGGTGGGTTGACCACCCACAGGGCGATCCCGGCGGCGACGATGCCGCCGCCGACCAGGTACATGGTGGTCTGCGCGGAGATCGCGGTGACCAGGGCCACCGCCAGCGCCGGCCCGATCATGAAGGACAGCTCGACCGACATGGAGTCCAGCGCGTACGCCGGGCGGCGCTGAGCCTCCGGGACCAGCGCGGCGATGGACTGACGGACCACGGAGAAGATGGGCAGGGCCAGGGAGCCGGCCACGAAGGCGGCCGGCAGCAGCAGGGGGTACGGCAGCGTGGGCGCGGTGGACCAGAAGATCGCCTCGGCGATGCCGGTGACCACCAGGACCGGGCGCAGGCCGCGACGGTCCACCAGTCGGCCGAGCACTGGCCCACCGATCGCCGCGCCCACTGTGACGGCCGCGCCCACCAGACCGGCGGCCCCGTAACCGCGATCAAGATCGAACACCACGTGGAAGGTCAGCGTCACCCCGGTAGCGGTGAGCGGGATGCGGGCAAGGACGGCGACCAGCAGCAGCGACCGCAGGCCGGGCAGGGCGAGCGCTTGCCGGTAAGGCTTCATGTTCACGTGGGTCCGTACCTCCGGCGACATCCTCGACCGGAGGCGGCCCGATGGCCAACCAATTACGCCCTCATGCGGCCCTGATCACAGGCTCGCCGTGCAGGGTCACCCCGGCGCCGTCCATCGCGCGCAGCGCCACGTCGGTGGTCGCCGGAGCGACGGCGGCGGTCAACTCGAGCAGCACGGTGGTGGCGAAGCCCTCCCGGGCGGCGTCCAGCGCGGTCGCCCGGACGCAGTGGTCGGTCGCGATGCCGACCACGTCGACCTGATCGACGTCGTGCCGGCGCAGCCAGTCGGCCAGGCACTCGCCGTCGTCGGCATGCCCCTCGAAACCGGAGTACGCCGCCGCGTGCTCGCCCTTGTGGAAGATCGCCTCGACCCGGCCGGTGTCCAGCTCGGGGTGGAACTCGGAGCCGCTGGTGCCGACCACACAGTGCCGGGGCCAGGACTCCACGAAGTCCGGCGGATCGCCGAAGTGCGCACCTGGGTCGACGTGGTAGTCCTTGGTGGCGACCACGTGGGACCACCGGTCCGGCTCGGAGGCCAGCAGCCGGGAGATGCCCGAGGCCACCCCCGCGCCGCCCGCGACGGCCAGTGAGCCGCCCTCGCAGAAGTCGTTCTGCACGTCCACGATGATCAGAGCGTTGGCCATTCGGGGGTTCCTCTCGTGATCCGGCCGGTGCGGGCGATCTGGGTCGAGGTCAGTCGGAGGGTACGACGGTGACCGGCACCGCCGGGTCGCCGGCCGAGAGCTTCAGCCCCTCCCACGGGATGGAGATCAGGCACTCGCGCAGGTGCTCCCGTGACTCGTCGAGAGAGGGTAGCGAGACCGGCTCGCCCCCCACCACGTACGAGCGCTGGAGCATCCGGTCGTTGGGCTTCCGGTCCGGCACACCCTGCGGGACGATGATCTCCTCGGTGGCGGTGCCGGTCGGCTTGTGACGGCGGACCGCGACCTTCCGGCCGCCGATGGTGGCCTTGTGCTCGGAGCGCTTCACCACCGGGCGTCCCTCGACCTCGACGAGCTTGTAGACCAGCCCGGCGGTCGGCGCACCGGAGCCGGTGACCACGGCCGTGCCGGCGCCGTACATGTCCACCGGTTCGGCGGCCAGCGCGGCGATCGAGTACTCGTCGAGGTCACCGGAAACAATGATCTTGGTTTCGGTGGCGCCCAGCGAGTCGAGCAGCTCCCGAGACTGCTGGGCGATCACCGCCAGGTCACCCGAGTCGATCCGTACCGCCCGCAGCTCCGGGCCGGCCACCGCGATCGCGTTGCGGATGCCCTGGCTGATGTCGTACGTGTCGACCAGCAGCGTGGTGTCCTTGCCCAGCGTGGCGACCTGCGAGGCGAACGCCGCCCGCTCGTCGTCGTGCAGCAGGGTGAACGCGTGCGCAGCCGTGCCCGCCGTCGGGATGCCGTAGCGCTCACCGGCGGCGAGGTTGGAGGTGAACCGGAACCCGGCCAGGTACGCGGCCCGCGCCGCGGCCACCGCCGCCTCCTCGTGCGCCCGACGCGACCCCATCTCGATCAGCGCCCGGCCCCGCGCCGCGGTCACCATCCGCGCCGCCGCTGCCGCCACGGCGCAGTCGTGGTTGAGCACGGAGAGCGCCACCGTCTCCAGCACCACGCACTCGGCGAAGCCGCCGGAGACGGTGAGGATCGGCGAGCCCGGAAAGAACAGCTCACCCTCGGCGTACCCGTCGATGTCGCCGGTGAAGCGGTAGTCGGTGAGCCAGGCCGCGGCCGCGTCGTCGACCACCCCGGTCCGCAGCAGGAAGTCGACCTCGGTGGGGTCGAACCGGAAGTCGCGGATCAGCTCGATGAGCCGGGCGGTGCCGGCGACCACGCCGTAGCGGCGGCCACTCGGCAGCCGGCGACTGAACACCTCGAAGACACACCGGCGGTCGGCGGTGCCGTCCTTCAGTGCCGCGCTGACCATCGTCAGCTCGTAGTGGTCGGTCAGCAGCGCGGGGCGGTGGGTGCTCACCGCCCCAGCCTAAGGTTCAGCCCGCGTCGCCGCCCTCGTGGCCCGGGATCGAGCGCAGCGCGGCCCACAGCTCGGCGCGACCGGTCACGCCGAGCTTGGCGTAGATGCGCTGAAGGTGATTTTCCACGGTGCGCGCCGAGAGGTAGAGCCGCTCGGCGATGGCCCGGCTGGGTGCGCCGTGCGCGGCGAGGCGCGCCACCTGCCACTCCCGCTCGGTGAGCACCGGCGCGCCCGCCTGCAGTGCCGGTGTGCGGATCAGGTCACAACGCCCGAGCAGCCCGGCCAGGCGCTCCCGGGCATCGTTGGCCGCAGGCGAGTGCTGCCGGCGCAACCGCTGAACGGCCTGGGAGGTGGCCTCCGCCGCGAACACGGTCAGCTCCAACGCGGCATAGTCGTCGGCGACCGCGAGCAGATCGGTGGCGGAGTCGGTCACCGCCGCGTGGGCGTGCCGGGCCAGCAGCGGCGGAAGCGCCCCGTCGACCCGTTCGGACAGCTCGGCGAGGCGCTGCGCGACGGTGCGGCGGCCACCGTCGGAGCAGGTGGGACCGACCGGCATGCCCGCCTGGTCCAGCCGCACCAGGTCGTGCAGGACGTGCACCTCGTGCCCGGCGAAACCATCCGATCGCAGGCGGTCGACCAGGTCGCCTAGGTGCTTGACCGCGCCCGGCAGGTCGCCCGATGCGGCGAGCGCCGCGCCCCGGGCCTGCTCCAGCCACGGGTAGAGCACCGCCATGCCCGGCGCGTGGGTGCGGTCCGCTTCGGCCATCGCCGCGGTGGCCTGCGCCGAGTCGCCGCGCAGGGCCGCCGACTGGGCGCGCTCGGCCTGGGCCAGACCGGCGTAGACCCGGCTGGTGGCCAGCACCGCGCAGGCACCCAGGGAGGTTCGCATGGCCGCGTCGCTCTGCCCACGCATCCGGGCCGCGTACGCCTGGAGGATGGCCAGGTAGCCGGTGCCGAGCCGGAAGTCGCCGGCACCGGCGAGGTCGGCGAACTCGTCGGCGACGATCGCGTCGATCCCGGCCAGGTCACCGGTGAGCATGAGCCTGGTGCCCCGGGCCAGTTCCAGTGCCAACTGCAGGTACGGCATGTCGGTGCGCCAACTGCCCGCGGCGGAGTGCACCTGGGCGATCGCCGTACCGCTGCGGTTGAGCTGGCCCTGTGCGGCCTGGACGTACGCGATGGTGGATCGGGCCAGCTCGCGGGCGGCGACGCCGGCCGCCGGCCGGTCCAGTACGCGTTGGCTGAGCCGCACCGCCTTCGTCGTGTCGAGCCCGTGCAGGCGCATGATCGCCTCGAAGGCGTGCACCCGGGACTGGTCCGCGGAGTCACCGAGCTGCTTGACCCGGCTGGCGAGCTCATCCACCGTGGACTGGCGGCTCAACCCCCAGTAGCTCACCATCCCGCGCACTGTCAGCCAGCGGCAGAGTCGTCGTTCGTCGCCGGGCTCGGGTGGCACCGCGTCGAGGACGCCGATCGCCTCCTCCGGCCGGTCGGCGAACATCAGGATGGTGGCCAGCAGCTCTGCCGCGTCGGAGCCGCCGTCGGCGTTGAGCGCGGCGCGCGCCAGGCGGGTGGCCAGCGGCACGTCGTAGCGGGTGAAGGCCTGCACCGCGGCATCGAGCAGCATGGCCGGGTCCTGTGCGGTGCCCGAGTCGAGTCGCCAGACCGCCACCCGCAGCAGGTCGTCGCGTCGGCGCTTGCCGACCTGCTCCAGCAGCTCCGCGAGGTGTGCCTGAAGGCGGCGGGTGCGGCTGACCGGGCAGCGGCGACGCATCACCTCGCCGTAGAGCGGGTGGGCCAGCCGGACGTTGGTCCGCCGGTCGTGCTGGATCACGCTGATCAGACCGCGTTCCTCGGCGGTCTCCACGTCTGCCTGGTCGGCGGCCTGCTTGAGCAGGTGCAAACCGAGTGGTTCGCCGAACGCCACCAGCTCGACGACCGCGCGGACGCCGTCGGTGAGCTTGCCGACCCGGGTGTCGATCAGGTCGGTCAGGCTCGGCGCCAGCTCCAGTCGGCCGGTCCACTTCCAGATGCCGTAGGTGCGCTTCAGCTCCGCGCTGCCGGTGGCGGCGTGCACCAGCTCGCGCAGCAGCAGCGGGTTGCCGGCCGACAGCTGGCCGAGCCGGTCGGCGGAGCCGGCGTCGACCGGGCCCTCCAGGATGGCCGCCAGCAGGCCTGCGGTCTCCTCCGGTGGCATCGGGGTCAGCTCGACGTGCTCGACCAGATCGTCGGTCCAGAGTGCACGGATCGGCAGCGGGATCTGCTCGCCGTCGCGCAGGGTGCCGAGCACTGTGGCGTTCTCCGCGCGGGCGACGAGATGCACCAGCGCCGCCGAGGGCGGATCGAGAAGGTGGGCGTCGTCGATGGCGAGCACGATGCGTCGGCCGGCCGCCTGCTGTTGCAGCAGGTTGAGCGCCCAGCGCAGGATGCCGGCGGGGGAGAGGCCCTGGGGTTGCTCGGCGGGGAGCACCTGCACCAGCCCGCCGAACGGCAGCGCGGCCGTGGTGGCACTGGCCGCGATGGACCAGATCGCGAACCGGTCGGTGGGCAACGCGTTCACGCCCTCACGCAGCAACCGGCTCTTGCCGATGCCAGCGCTGCCGCTGAAGAAGAGCCCCCGGCCAGCCTCACCGGTCACCGCCGCGAGCAGGCGGTTGAGCTCATCTGTTCGGCCGACGAACTCCCATCGACTCATCCGGGCAGCATATCGATGAATTCCGTGCGCGCCCGCACCGTCACCGAACGAAGTTGAGTAGCGGCACAATTACCGGTGAGTATCGGAGGTGTTCCGCCCGGTCGTCGGCTCGCCCGTAGTCTTCGACATCCGGGGGTTGCTCCACTGGAATGTTCACGCGACCGGGCAACCGGTCACCTGCAACGGGAGGCACCTGATGAAGCAGGGCCCTCTCCCCTCGGTCGATTCGCCGGACGACATGACCGGCCCGACCGACCTGCCCAGTTGCGGCCCGCTGCCCACGCGGGTCGGCGTCACCGGTCCCGCACCGGAGGAGCCGCTCGGCGTGGTCGCCGTCGGCCCGGCCGGTGCCGAGCGGCGCGCCGTGCTCGCCACCCTGCTCAAGCTCGACCCGGTGATGCTCACCGTGCCGGCGGGCAGCTGGTTGGTGGTGCGCAATGCCAAGGTGCCCACCCGGGCGGCGTTCGTGCCCGGTTACCGTCAACCGCACTCGTACGGCGCGGACCGGGACGCCGCCGGTCCGGCGTTGGCCCGTCCGCCCCGGCGGGTCGAGCTGAGCGTGCCCGAGCCGCTGCTGCGGCACTTCACCCTGATCGACGTTCCGGACACCGCCACGCTCGGCGCGGCCGGCAACCGGGTGCTGCTCGAAGCGGTCGGCCGTGCCGGTGCGCTGCTCTTCGTGATCGCCGCCGACCAGGCGTTCACCGCCACGGAGCTGAACCTGCTCGCCGAGGTCGCCCCGACCTCGGTGGAGGTCGTCTTCGCGGTCACCCCCGGCGCGGCGGGCTGGGCCCCGCTGGCCGACGGCGCGGCGACTACGGAGGACGCGGGGGCGTCCGTCCCGCCAGCCGGGAGCGGAGCGACGGAGGCCACCCCGGCTGCGGTGACCATCGCGGCACACCGGGCGGCGCTGCTGGCGGCGGTGCCGGCGCTGGCCGGCGCGCGGTGGTTCCCGGTCGACGACGCCGACTCCGCCGCCGATCTGCGGCGGGCCCTGGTGGGCTGGTCGTCGCGGGAAGGGTTGCAACGGGCCAGTGTCAACCCGCCGGTGCTGCCGGGTCAGCACGACCGGATCGCGGTGGCCGCCGACCCTGGCGACTGGTCTGAGCGGCTCGACCGGCAGACCCGCTCGTGCGCCCAGCGGATCCGCCAGCACCTCGCCCTGGAGCTGGCGAACATCCACCTGCGGGCGGTCCAGGAGATCGTGTTCGGGGTCGGCTGTGCTGGCCTCCCGGATCTCCTCGACCGGGAGATGGCGGCGTTGTCGTTGTTGGCCACGGCGCAGTGCGACCAGGCCGTGCGCGGCATCATCACCGACGCCGCGAGCCGGGTGCTCGGCGCGCCGCCGACCGAGGGCGTGCACCGGCGGATCGCCACCGCCGTGCAGTACGGCCTGGTCGACGACCGGCCCGGCCAGGACCTGGACAAGGTGCTGCTGATCACCAGCACAGCCGGGGTCGCCGGGCTGACCGGCCCGGAGGCGATCGACGCCCTGTCCAGCTACCCGGCGGCGGCCCGTTCCGAGGTGCTCCCGCCGGTCGCCGTGGCGCTCTCCGGTGGTTGCTGGCAGCAGTGGCGTACGCCCGGCAACAACGACCACAGCGCGGCGCGGGCCTGGTCCCAGCGGGCGGTGCGGGAGGTCGAGCTGGGTTTGTCCCGGGAGATCTCCCGACGGTTCGAGGTGATCCGCCTCTCGCTGGGCGCGGTGCTCTCCGATGCAGTCGATCACGGCATCCTGCTCGCCTGACGGCGTGGCGACCCTTCGGTTGGGGTCCGCCTTGCACCGCGCGCCCGACGGCGTTCGGGGCGAGTCAGGGGTGCCCGGGGTGGGCGATCCACGCCGGGCCGGCGTTCCGGTTCCTCGGTTCCGGGAAACCGGTGGCACGATGGGGGGCATGGCGGCTCCGCAGGTTGCACCGGTCGAGACGCCGGACACTGACGAGGTGCCGGCGTCCGACCGGCAGTGGGTGACGATCGTGTGGGACGACCCGGTCAATCTGATGACGTACGTGACCTGGGTCTTCCAGAAGCTTTTCGGCTACAGCCGGGAGAGGGCCGAGCAGCTGATGCTGGACGTGCACCACAAGGGCCGGGCCGTGGTCTCCACCGGTGCCCGGGAGCGGATGGAGCACGACGCGTCGCAGCTGCACGCGTACGGGCTGTGGGCGACGGTGGACAGATCATGAGCATGTTCCGTCGCCAGTCCGGCCGCTATGTCGCCACCTTCGCCGTCGACGAGGTTCGGGTGTTGCGCAAGGTGGCCTCCGAGGTGGTCGGCCTGCTGACCGATGGCTTCGACCACACCGACCCGGTCGTCGGTCGGCTCTTCCCGGCGGTCTATCCCAAGGACGCCCCAGGCACCGCCGAGTTCCGCCGCTACACCGAGGGCGACCTGAAGACCGCGAAGATCGATCAGGCCGGGGCAATCCTCGCCGCGCTTCCCGACGAGGCCGGCGGTGAGGTGCGGCTGGACGCCGAGGCGGCCGAGGCGTGGCTGCGGGCGTTGAACGACGCCCGGCTCGCGATGGGCGTCCGGCTGGAGATCAAGGACGGCACGGACCTGGGCGAAGAGCTGGACGACGCGGTCGCCGAGGATCCGGCCTCCAGCAGGGTGTTCCAACTGTCGGTCTACGCGTACCTCGGATATTTGCAGGAGTCGCTGCTCAACGCCTTGATCGACTAAGCGTGACCGGCACCACTTCGGCCCGTGCTCATCAGGCGTTAGGCTGGTGCTCGTGCTGAGCATCGACCGGTCGATCATCGACGCGATCGTCGCCCACGCGCGGCGGGACCACCCCGACGAGGCGTGCGGCGTCGTCGCTGGCCCCGTCGGCAGCGACACCCCCACCCGGCACATCCCGATGGACAATGCCGCGCGGTCGATGACCTTCTACGAGTTCGACTCGATGGAGCACCTGCGGGTGTGGCGGGAGATGGACGACCGGGACGAGGAGCCCGTGATCATCTACCACTCGCACACCGCCACCGAGGCATACCCGTCACGGACGGATGTCTCCTTCGCAGGCGAGCCGGGCGCGCACTACCTGCTCGTCTCGACCCGTGAGCCCGACTCGGAGGAGATCCGGTCCTTCCGGATCGTCGACGGTGTGGTGGCCGAGGAGCCGGTCCAGGTCGTGGAGGCGGGCGTCGACCCGCATGCGGTCCAGTCCTACATGTTCGGGCAGAGCCCGGCGACGGTCGACTACGAGTGTTCCGGCCGCTGACCCGTCAGCGCCCGCACCCGTTCGTCCCGTCACCGTAGGCACACCCGATCAAGGAGCTCGACATCATGGCCATTGAGGTTCGCATCCCCACCATCCTGCGCAGCTACACCGGCGGCGCCAAGGTCGTCGACGGCAGCGGCGACACCCTTGCCGATCTGCTCACCGACCTGGACTCCCGCCACGGCGGTCTGCGCGGCCGGCTGATCACCGAGACCGGCACGTTGCACCGCTTCGTCAACGTCTACGTCAACGACGAGGACGTCCGCTTCCTCGGTGCGCTGGACGCCAAGCTCTCCGACGGCGACAGCGTGACCATCCTGCCGGCCGTGGCCGGCGGCGCGTTCGGCTTCGCCGCGGCTGCGGCGATCAGCTCGCACAGCGCCCGCTGAGGTCGTCCGCCATGGCGCGGTACGACAGTCTGCTGGACGCCTGCGGGGGTACGCCGCTCGTCGGCCTGCCCCGGCTCTCGCCGACGGTGCCCGACGGGGCGCCGCCGGTGCGGCTCTGGGCCAAGCTGGAGGATCGGAACCCGACCGGCAGCATCAAGGATCGCGCGGCGCTGTTCATGGTCCGTGCGGCGGAGGAGGCCGGCCGGCTCCGCACCGGTGACACCATCCTCGAACCGACCAGTGGCAACACCGGCATCTCGTTGGCGATGGTGGCCAAGCTGCGCGGTTACCGACTGGTCTGCGTGATGCCCGAGAACGTCTCCACGGAGCGGGTCCAACTGCTCCGGATGTACGGGGCCGAGATCATCTTCTCGCCGGCGGCGGGTGGTTCCAACCAGGCGGTCGCCACCGCCAAGCAGATCGCCGCCGAGCACCCCGACTGGGTGATGCTCTACCAGTACGGCAATGAGGCCAACGCCCGGGCGCACTACGAGACGACCGGGCCGGAACTGCTGCACGACCTGCCCACCATCACGCACTTCGTGGCTGGGCTGGGCACCACCGGCACGCTGATGGGCACCGGACGCTACCTGCGGGAGAAGGTCGACGGCATTCAGGTCGTGGCCGCCGAGCCGAGGTACGGCGAGCTGGTCTACGGCCTGCGCAACATCGACGAGGGGTACGTGCCGGAGCTGTACGACGCCTCGGTGCTCTCCCGGCGGTTCTCGGTCGGCACCCGGGACGCGGTGCTGCGTACCCGGCAGCTCGTGGAGGTCGAGGGCATCTTCGCCGGGTTCTCCACCGGGGCCATCCTGCATGCCGCGCTCGCGGTGGCGCACGAGGCGGTCCGCGACGGCCGGCGCGCCGACGTGGCTTTCGTGGTCTGCGACGGCGGATGGAAGTACCTGTCCACCGGCGCGTACGGGGGCACGCTGTCGGATGCCGAGGACGCCCTGGAGGGGCAGCTCTGGGCCTGACCGACGTGGTCTTCCCGGGCACGGGCCGCCGATCTGCGTCGGCGGCCCGTGCCTTGTCCACGGCACCGTGAGCAGGTGTCACGTTCGTGACAACTTCGGTTGGATCATTCTTGCTGCCGGGCACCCCGGCGTAGGCTGCGCAGCGTGACGCACGCGTCGGTAGAGATCATGGCTGGGACTGCGGCCGCCACGGATGCTACTGACAGTGACAGCGAGACAACTCGATGCGACTGACCGTCCTCGGCTGCGCCGGCAGCTTTCCCGGCCCGGAGTCACCGTGCTCGGCCTACCTCGTCGAGGCCGACGGTTTCCGGCTCCTGGTCGACTTCGGCTCCGGGTCGCTGTCCAGCCTCCAGCGATACGCCGGGCTGCACGCCCCGGACGCGATCCTGCTGACCCACCTGCACTGTGACCACATCCTCGACGCCGTGACGTACGTGGTGGTCCGCCGGTACGCCCCGGACGGCCCCTACCCGGCGCTTCCGGTGTACGCGCCCTCCGGCGCACCGGACCGGCTCAGTGCCGCCTACGGCGACGAGGGCACCGTGGAGGACGTGTACCAGTTCTACGCCCTTCAGCCGGGCACCTTCCCGATCGGCCCGTTCACTGTCACCGTCGACCGGGTCAACCACCCGGTGGAGACGTACGGGGTGCGGCTGGAGCACGACGGTCGGTCCCTGTGCTACTCGTCGGACACGGCGTCCTGCGACGCGTTGCTGCGGCTGGCCCAGAACGCCGACGTCTTCCTCTGCGAGGCCAGCTATCTCGACGGGGTGGACAACCCACCGGATCTGCACCTGACCGGCCGGGAGGCCGGCGAGACGGCGACCAAGGCCGCGGTGGGTCGGCTGCTGCTCACCCACCTGGTCGCGGCCTGGGGCAGCGAGGCGCACACGTTGGAGTCGGCCGCCGCCGCGTACACCGGACCGATCGACGTGGTCCGGCCCGGGGCGAGTTACGACGTCTGACCTCCCGCGCCTTGCCGGCGGGACACCCCGGCGGAGGTGGACCGTCGCACCGCATAGGGTGCAGGTATGGCGCGACCTGACGGGCGAGGGCCCTCTCAACTCCGACCGGTGACCCTGACCCGAGGCTGGAGCACCCATCCGGAGGGCTCGGTGCTCGTCGAGTTCGGCGGCACCCGGGTGCTCTGCACGGCGAGCGTCACCGAGGGGGTGCCCCGCTGGCGCAAGGGCTCCGGGCTCGGCTGGGTGACCGCCGAGTACGCGATGCTGCCGCGGGCCACCAACACCCGCTCCGACCGGGAGAGCGTCAAGGGCCGGGTCGGTGGTCGCACCCACGAGATCTCCCGGCTGATCGGCCGCAGCCTGCGGGCCAGCATCGACCTCAAGGCTCTCGGCGAGAACTCGATCGTGCTGGACTGCGACGTGCTCCAGGCCGACGGTGGCACCCGCACGGCGGCGATCACCGGCGCGTACGTCGCGCTGCACGACGCGGTGGGCTGGCTCGCCGCCCGGAAGTCGTTGGCGGGTAAGCCGGAGAAGGTGATGCACCGGTCGGTGGCCGCGGTCAGCGTGGGCATCATCGCCGGCGAGGCGCGGCTTGACCTCTGTTACGAGGAGGACGTCGCCGCCGAGGTGGACATGAACGTGGTGTGCACCGGCGCGGGTGACTTCGTCGAGGTGCAGGGCACCGGTGAGGCGGGCGTGTTCGCCCGCGACCAGCTCGACAGTCTGCTCGACCTGGCCGTCGCCGGCTGCGCCGAGTTGGCCGAAGCCCAGCGGAAGGCACTCGGGTGAGCGTGAGGAGTGAGCTTGCGAGCCCCGCAGTCGCGAACAAAGGTGTCTCAGCATGAACAAGGTCCTGCTCGCCACCCGTAACCGCAAGAAGCTGGTGGAGCTTCAGCGGATCCTGGACGGCGCGCTCGGCGCGCACCGGATCGCCCTGCTCGGGCTGGACGACGTCGAGCAGTACGCGGAGCTGCCAGAGACCGGTCTTACCTTCGGCGAGAACGCGCTGATCAAGGCGCGGGAGGGGTGCCGGCAGACCGGGCTCCCGACGATCGCCGACGACTCCGGGCTCGCGGTCGACGCGCTCAACGGGATGCCGGGGGTGTTCAGCGCCCGCTGGTCCGGCCGACACGGCGACGACCAGGCCAACCTCCAGCTGGTGCTGGACCAGATCGGCGACGTGCCCGACGAGCAGCGGGCGGCGTCGTTCGTCTGCACCGTGGCGTTGGTGCTGCCCGGCGGCAAGGAGCACCTGGTCGACGGCCGGCAGTCCGGGCGGGTGCTGCGTGCCCCGCGCGGCGACGGTGGGTTCGGCTACGACCCGATCTTCCTGGGCGACGGACAGGACCGGACCAACGCGGAGCTGACCCCGGCGGAGAAGGACGCCATCAGCCACCGCGGCAAGGCGCTGCGCGAGCTGGCCAAGCTGATCGCCAAGGTCCTGCCGCCGGCCAACTGACGGGCGCGAAGTCCTGCCGCCCGCCGCCTGACGGGCACCAGGTGCTGCCGTCCGCCGCCTGACCCGCGGCGGACGACAGCGACCCGGCGGAGGTCAGCCCAGCGGGCCGACCTCCCGTTCGATGGCGGCGCGCAACTCCGGCCCGGCGACGACGGCGCGGGCCGCCTCCATCACCGGGGCGAGGAACACGTCCGGGCCGGGCTCGCCGGCCGCCGGGCCGAGCGCCGCGACGGCCGCCCGCCCGGCCGCTGACGGCTCCAGCGGGGCGCGCAGTTGCAGACCGCGTACGCCGGCCAGCAGCTCCACCGCGAGCAGGCTGGTGAGATTGTCCAGCACGGTGCGCAGCTTCTTGGCCGCGGCCCAGCCCATCGAGACGTGGTCCTCCTGCATGCCGCTGGTGGGCAGGGAGTCCACCGAGGCGGGGGCGGCCAGCCGACGGTTCTCGGCGACGATCCCCGCCGCCGTGTACTGGGCGATCATCAGCCCGGAGTTGACCCCGGCGTCGGGGGAGAGGAACGCCGGCAGTTCCCGGGAACGGGTGACGTCGAGCAGCCGGTCCACCCGACGCTCGGCGATCGCGCCCACCTCGGCCGCGGCGATGGCCAGGAAGTCCGCGGCGAAGCCGAGCGGCGCGCCGTGGAAGTTACCTGTCGACTCGACCCGCCCGTCCGGCAGCACCACCGGGTTGTCCACAACGGACACCAGCTCCCGACCCGCGACTGTGCGGACGAAGTCCAGGGTGTCGCGGGCCGCGCCGGCCACCTGCGGGGCACACCTCATCGAGTACGCGTCCTGCACGGCGTGCGCCAGGTCGTCGCGGTGCGAGTCCATCACCCGGGAGTCCTGCAACAGCCGGTGGATGTTCGCCGCCGACGCGGCCTGGCCGGGGTGCGGCCGGATGGCGTGCAGCTCGGGCAGGAACGGTCGCTCGGAGCCGAGCATCGCCTCGATGGCCAGCGCGGCCGTCACGTCGGCCATGGCGAACAGGTGCGCCGCGTCGTGGATGGCCAGCAGCAGCATGCCGAGCATGCCGTCGGTGCCGTTGATCAGCGCCAGCCCCTCCTTGGCGGCCAGCTCGATCGGCTTGAGCCCGGCGGCGGTCAGCGCGTCGGCCGCGTCCTGCCGCTCGCCGGCCGGGCCGAGGACCCAGCCCTCACCGAGCAGCACCAGCGCGCAGTGCGCCAGCGGCGCCAGGTCACCGGAGGCGCCCAGCGAGCCGTGCTCCGGCACCCACGGGGTGATGTCGTGGTTGAGCAGGTCGATCAGGGCCTCGGCGACCAGCGGCCGGACCCCGGAGCGGCCGAGGGCGAGCGACCGGACCCGCAGCAGCATCATGGCCCGGACCACCTCGCGCGGCATCGGGGCACCCACCCCGGCGGCGTGCGACCGGATCAGCGCGTGTTGCAGCTCAGCCCGCCGCTCGGGGGCGATGAAGGTGTTGGCCAGCGCCCCGAACCCGGTGGAGACCCCGTAGACGGGACGGCCGGACGACTCGATGCCGTCCACGATGGCCCGACTGGTCGCCATCGCGTCGGTGGTTGCCGGGTCGAGGACGATCGTGGCGCTGCCGCGGGCCACCGCGAGAACGTCGTCGGCGGAGATTCCGGTGGGTTGGATGGTCACGGTCGTCATGGCGTTACTCCGTTGCGCATTACCTGGCGGATCAGGGGGACACCGGGCCGGTAGGCCAGGTGCAGGTAGGACGGCGCGTCCAGGACCACGAGGTCGGCCCGCGCGCCGGGGGTGAGGACACCGATGTCGTCGCGGCGCAGCGCCCGCGCGCCACCGGCGGTCGCGGCCCAGACCGCCTCCGCCGGGGTCATCCGCATCTCGCGGACCGCCAGGGCCACACAGAACGCCATCGACGAGGTGTACGAGGAGCCGGGGTTGCAGTCCGTCGCCAGCGCCACTGTGACACCGGCGTCGAGCAGCCGGCGGGCGTCCGGGTAGGGCGAGCGGGTGGAGAACTCCGCGCCGGGAAGCAGGGTCGCGACGGTGCTGGTGTGCGGACCCTCATGGCACATGCAGTCGACCAGGGAGGACGCGAGCGCGTCGACATCGGCGTCGGACAGGTAGGTGCAGTGGTCCACGCTGGCCGCGCCCAGCTCCACGCCGAGCTGCACGCCCGGTCCGGGGCCGAGCTGGTTGGCGTGCACCCGCACACCGAGCCCGACGGCCTGCCCGCAGGCCAGGATCGCCCGGGCGTGGTCCACGTCGAAGGCACCCCGCTCGCAGAACACGTCGATCCACTTGGCGTGCGGCGCTGCGGCGGCCAACATCGGGCCGCAGACCAGCCCCACGTAGTCGTCCGGGCGGTCGGCGTACTCGGCGGGGACCACGTGCGCGCCGAGATAGGTGGTGTCCTCGGTGAACTCGGCGGCGATCCGCAACGAGCGGGCCTCGTCGGCGACGGTCAGCCCGTACCCACTCTTGATCTCCATGGTCGTGGTGCCCTGGCGCAGCGCCTCCCCGCGCAGCCGGCGCACGGTGGCCCGTAGCTCGTCGTCGGTGGCGGCCCGGGTCGCTCCGACAGTGGTCCGGATGCCGCCGCCGGTGTAGGGCTCACCGGCCATCCGGGCGGCGAACTCGGCGGCGCGATCCCCGGCGAAGACCAGGTGGGCGTGGCTGTCCACGAAGCCGGGCAGGACGGCGGCCCCACCGACGTCGAGTCGCCGGTCAGCCGCCGGCGCGTACGCGGAGGGCCCGACCCAGGCCACCCGGCCCTCCTCGACCAGCACTGCCGCGTCGCGGCGAATGCCCAGCGGGCCCTCACCGGCACCGTTGGTGACCAGCTCCCCGATGTTGTCGACCAGCATGCTGCTCATGAGGGCGTGACCGCCTCGATCGACGCCGACAGCTCGGCGGGCACGTCCACGCTCAGGTGCCGGCCGTCGGTCACCACCACCCGACCGTCCACGACGACCTGTTCGACGTCTGCCGCGGCGGCCGCGAAGAACACACCCACCGGCGGCACCCCGGCGGTGCGGGCGGTGTCCAGCCGTACCGTCACCAGGTCGGCGCGGGCGCCGACGGCGATCCTCCCGGCGTCGGCCCAGCCCAGCGCGGCGTGCCCGGCGGACGTGGCCGCCGTCAGCAGGTCGACCGGCGCGAAGTGGCCCCGTCGGCGGGTCCGTAGGCGCTCGTCCAGCTCCACCGCCCGGGCCTCCTCGAACAGGTCGACCACCGCGTGACTGTCGCTGCCCAGGCTCAGCCGGATCCCCGCGTCGGCCATCAGGCGGGCCGGGCCGATGCCGTCGGCGAGGTCCCGCTCGGTGGTCGGGCAGAGGCACACCCCGGTCCGGCTGTCGCCGAGCAGCGTCAGGTCGGCGCTGGTCGGGTGGGTGGCGTGCACGGCGGTGGTGTCCGGCCCGAGCACACCGTGCTCGGCGAGCAGCGCGGTGGGCGAGCGCCCGTGCACGGCCCGGCACTCGTCGTTCTCGGCGGGCTGCTCGGAGAGGTGCACGTGCAGAGGTGCCCGTCGTTCCCGGGCCCAGTCGGCGACCGTTCGGAGCTGGTCGGCCGGGACGGCCCGCACCGAGTGCACGGCCGCGCCGACCCGGACGTGGGAGTCCGTCGGCTGGAACGCCGATGCCCGTTGCGCCCAGCGGGCCGCGTCGCCGTCACCGAACCGGCGCTGCGGGCCGGCGAGCGCCTGACCGTCCACGCTGGAGGTCAGGTAGCAGGTGTCCAGCAGGGTCAGCCGGATCCCGGCGTGCGCGGCGGCCTCGACCAGCGCAGCGCCCATCTCGTTCGGGTCGTCGTAAGCGCCGCCGTCGGGCCGGTGGTGCAGGTAGTGGAACTCGCCCACACAGGTGATTCCGGCCAGCGCCATCTCGGCGTAGACCGCGCGGGCCAGGGCGAGGTAGGTGTCGGGGTCCAGGCGGTCCGCCACCGCGTACATCTGGTCCCGCCAGGTCCAGAAGTCGCCCCGGCCCCCGTGGGTACGCCCGCGCAGAGCCCGGTGGAAGGCGTGTGAGTGCACGTTGGACAGGCCGGGCAGGGTCAGGCCGGGCAGCGGCACCGCGTCGGCGTGCACCTCGACCCCGGCCGGTGGCTGACTCTCGGGCGTCAGTGGCGTCACTGCGCTGATCCGGCCGTCCTCGACCTCGATCAGCACGTCGGGCGTGGGTTCGGCGTGCTCGGGCAGCCAGGCGTACTCGGCGAGCCAGCGGGTCGGTGTCACCGGCATGTCAGCTCCTTCAACACCCGGGCCAGCGCCCGGACCCCGGCGGCACAGTCGTCGTCGGTGGCTGCCTCGGCGGGGGAGTGCGACACCCCGGTCGGGTTGCGCACGAAGAGCATCGCGGTGGGCAGGTGCCCGGCGAGCACACCGGCGTCGTGTCCCGCACCGGTGGGCAGCACCGGCGCATCGAGCAGCGCGGCCAGCCGTTGCGCCAGCCCGCCGTCGAAGGCGACCAGCGGGGTCGCCGACTCCTCGGTGACCGTCACCGCCGTACCGTCGCGCCGCGCCCGCTCGGCGAGCTTGCCGCGCACCGCCTCCACCAGGCCGGCGAGGGTCTGCGGGTCGGCGGCCCGGGCGTCCAGCCAACCGGTCACCCTCGACGGGATGGCGTTGGTGGCGTTGGGTTCGACGGAGACCCGACCCACTGTGGCGTGCGCGCCGCGCAGCCGGGCCTCCTTGTTGGCCGCCAGCACCGTGAACGCGTACGTCAGCATCGGGTCGCGGCGGTCGGCCATCCGGGTGGTGCCCGCGTGGTTGCCCTCGCCGTCGACGTCGAAGCGCCACCGGCCGTGCGGCCAGATCGCGCTGGCCACCGCGACCGGCGCGTCGGTGTCGACGAGCGCGCGGCCCTGCTCGACGTGCAACTCCACGAAGGCGCCGAACCGGCCCAGCAGCTCCGGGCGGGCGCCCGCCGGTTTGTCGCCGAGCGCCTCGGCGAAACTCACCCCGGCCGCGTCGCGCAGGCCGGCCGCGCGCTCTGGCGGCAGCGCCCCGGTGAGCAGCCGCGACCCCAGGCACGGTACGCCGAAGCGCGCACCCTCCTCCTCCACGAACGCCGCCAGCACCAGCGGCCGGTCCGGGGTCACCCCGGCGGCGCGCAGCTCGTCCACGGCGAGGAACGCGCTGACGATGCCGAGCGGCCCGTCGTACGCCCCGCCGTGCGGCACCGAGTCGAAGTGGCTGCCGGTGAGCACGGCATCCTCGCCCTCCGGGTCACCCCAGTGGGCGAAGAGGTTGCCGTTGCCGTCCTCGATGACCGGCATGGCACGTTGCTCAGCCTGTGCGCGGAACCAGCCGCGCAGCTCGATCTCCGGGGCGGTCAACGCGTACCGCAGGTAGCCGCCGCTGTCGGCGTCCCGCCCGACCGGCGCGATCTCGTCCCACAACTCCCGGAACCGGGCAGCAAGGTCGTCGCTCATGCCGGTCCGCCTTCCGTCATCGGCACACGGACCCCGGTTCGCTCCGCGACCTCGCGGGCCGAGTCGTAGCCAGCGTCGACGTGCCGGATGACGCCCATCGCCGGGTCGTTGGTGAGCACCCGCTCGATCTTCTGGCCGGCCAGGGCGGTGCCGTCGGCCACGCACACCTGCCCGGCGTGGATCGACCGGCCGATGCCCACCCCACCGCCGTGGTGGATGGACACCCACGAGGCGCCGCTGGCGGTGTTGACCATGGCGTTGAGCAGCGGCCAGTCGGCGATCGCGTCGGAGCCGTCGGCCATGCCCTCGGTCTCCCGGTACGGGCTGGCCACGCTGCCGGTGTCCAAGTGGTCCCTGCCGATCACGACCGGCGCGGAGAGCTCGCCGGAGGCGACCATGTCGTTGAACCGCACACCCGCCTTGTCCCGCTCGCCCTGACCGAGCCAGCAGATCCGGGCCGGCAGGCCCTGGAAGGCGACCCGCTCGCCGGCCAGCTTGATCCAACGGGCCAGCGACTCGTTCTCCGGGAACAGTTCCAGGATCGCCCGGTCGGTGGCCGCGATGTCGGCCGGGTCGCCGGAGAGCGCCGCCCACCGGAACGGCCCCTTGCCCTCACAGAACAACGGCCGGATGTACGCGGGCACGAAGCCCGGGAAGTCGAAGGCTCGCTGGTAGCCGGCAAGCTGCGCCTCGCCCCGGATCGAATTGCCGTAGTCGAACACCTCGGCCCCGGCGTCGAGGAAACCGACCATCGCCGCCACGTGCCGGGCCATTGACGCCCGGGCCCGGTCGGTGAACTCGGCCGGCTTCGCCGCGGCGTAGTCGCGGGCGTCTGCCAGCTCCACCCCCACCGGCAGGTACGCCAGTGGGTCGTGCGCGCTGGTCTGGTCGGTCACGATGTCGATCTCGACGCCACGGGTGAGCAGCTCCGGGAAGACCTCGGCGGCGTTGCCGACCACGCCGACGCTCAGTGCCCGGCGATCCCGCTTCGCGGCGAGGACCCGCGCGACCGCGTCGTCCAGGGAGTCGGCGACCTCGTCCAGGTAGCGGTCGTGCACCCGACGGTCGAGCCGGGTGCGGTCCACGTCGACGATCAGGCAGACGCCGCCGTTCATGGTGACCGCGAGGGGCTGCGCGCCGCCCATCCCACCGCATCCGGCGGTCAGCGTCAGCGTCCCCGCGAGAGTGCTGTTGAACCGCTTGGCGGCCACCGCCGAGAACGTCTCGTAGGTGCCCTGGAGGATGCCCTGGGTGCCGATGTAGATCCACGAACCGGCGGTCATCTGCCCGTACATGGTCAGGCCCAGCTGCTCCAGCCGGCGGAACTCCGGCCAGGTCGCCCAGTCGCCCACCAGGTTCGAGTTGGCCAGCAGCACCCGGGGTGCCCACTCGTGCGTACGCATCACCCCGACCGGGCGACCCGACTGCACCAGCATCGTCTCGTCCTCACGCAGGTCGGTCAGCGTGCGGACCAACGCGTGGTACGACGGCCAGTCCCGCGCCGCCTTGCCGGTGCCGCCGTAGACCACCAGGTCGTCGGGGCGTTCGGCCACCTCGGGGTCGAGGTTGTTCATCAACATCCGCAGGGCGCCCTCCTGCTGCCACCCCCGGGTGGTGAGCTGGCTGCCCCGTGCGGCACGAATGGGCTGGGTCATCTCTGGTTCTCCTCCGGTCAACCGAGGAACAACTGTCGGCGGGCCGCGGAGGCTTCGAACGCCTCCAGTCGGCGCTGGGTGTCGGCCGGGGTGGCGTCGCAGATCGCCTGCAACAGCACCATGGCCAGGGTCATCGGTGCGGTGTGCAGGTCGAAGACGAGCTGCGCGCCGACAGCCGCGGCGAGCACCACGTCGGCGTGCTCGGTGGCCGGGCTGACCGGTGAGTCGGTGATCGCCACCACGGTCAGCCCGGCGGCGCGGGCGTCGCGCAGCGCGTCCAGGGTCTCCCGTGGGTAGCGGGGCAGCACGAAGGCGAGCACGGCGGACGCACCGGCCTCGGCCGCCTGCTCCAGCCGGTCGGTGAGCAGGCTGCCGCCGTCGTCGAGGACCCGTACGTCCGGGTGCACCTTGGCCGCGAAGTAGGCGAAGTACGCGGCCAGCGGCGCTGCGGCGCGCAGGCCGAGCACCGGCAGTGGGCGGCTCTCGGCGAGCAGCCGCCCGGTCTCGGCGATCCGGTCCCGGTCGGCGAGCTGAGCGGCCAGCCGGTCCAGGTTTCCCATCTCCGCGCGTACCGCCTGCTGGAGTTCGTTTCCACTGTCCGCCGATCCGGCCGGCGTTGCGATGGTGAGGTCGCGCAGCCGGCGGCGCAGCGCCGGGTAGCCGTCGTGGCCGAGCGCGACGGCGAACCGGGTGACCGACGGCTGGCTGACCCCGGCCAACTCGGCGACCTCGGCGGCGGACAGGTACGCCACGGCGGGGGCGTGCTGCACGAGGCAGTGCGCGATGCGGCGCTGGGTGGGGGTGAGGCGCACCCCGTCGAACAGGTCGAGCACCTGCTCGACCGACGCCGCAGCCGCTTCTTCATTCACGCCGTGACTCTATGCATCAAAACTTTCAGTCGGCAAGGTTTGCCGCAACCGTCCGTTCTCCTGAGCTGTCGCACGGCCGACCGGCGGGACGCTGAGATGGCGTCGGCTCTGTAGGATCCGCTCGGCGCTTGAGCGGAGGAGTGGGATGCAGGCGGAGAGCCCATACAGGTACACCCATATGTTGGGCGCGTGTCAGGTTGGCAAGGCCTGGGCCGCGGTCGACGGGGAAGGCCAGTTCGCCACAGTGGCCGTCTTGGACGGGGTTGCCGCGTCCGACGAGCGCTGGCGGACGGCCTTTGCCGCGGCGGCCAACGCGCTGGCCCAGGCCGCCGGCGGCCACCCATACGCGGATGCCGACCTTTCCGCCGCCCACCCCTGGGTGGCCTACCGGGCCAACGAGGGGCACGCCCCGCAGCGGCTCTTCCAGAGCCTCGGTATGGACTACCAGCCGGTGCCCGACCTGCCGGTCTCGGCGCCGCCCTCCTCGGCGCCGCCGGTGTCCGGCGTGCCGCAGCAGGTCAGTGGGCCGCCGAAGTCGGTCTCCGGTGCGCCGGAGCTGGCAGCGCATCCGCCGCAGCTCCCCTGGGCGATGCACGCGAGCCCGGTCTCCGGGCAGCCGGTGTCCGCATCCCCACATCCCGTCTCCGGGGCGCCCACTTCACCCGTGGCCTCGCAGAGCGGGCCGCCCGTGGTCACCAGCACTCCTGCGCCGTTCCCGGCCCCGCACGACCCGTTCGGCGGTACGGCTCGTCGGATCGCGCCGGTGCGACGCGATCCGAAGCGGCCCAAGTGGATCCTGCCGGTAGGCGCGTTGGTGATCGCGTTGATTGCCGGAGCAGCGGGGTTCTTCGTCGGCAAGGCTGGCGCTGGCGGGGGAGACTCGCCGACACCATCGGCCAGTGCCTCCCTCTCGCCGTACGAGGCCACCCAGCTCTCCATCAACACCAGCACCTTCCAGGGCGAGCTGGCACCCTTGGCCAAGCCTTGGCTGAGCCGAATCGGCGGGTGTGTGTCGTACAACACTCCCGGTGCGCCGAAGTTGCCCTCGGACGAGAAGCAACACGTCTTCTGCGACCACAGCGGTGCGTGGTTGCACTTCGTGCTGTACCCGGGTGACACTCAGAAGTCCGCTGCGCGCAAGTTCCGGTTGGGGCTCAACTTCTCCGGCGCTTCGCTGGCACCAGGCATGCGTGAGGCGACCCGCACGACTGGCGGCGTGACCAACACGGCCGGCAGCTATCTTGAGTACGCCTTCGACGGCGGGGATGGAAAGCCGATCTGCGGTCTCTGGTGGGACCCGGACAACTCCAACGGCGCCTACTACGTCGAAACGCCCTGCGAGCAGGGCATCGCTGGCAACTGGGACGCTCTGCGGGATCTGTGGCGCCGCGGTAGCTGATCGTGGACAACAACAATCGGGGGATGCGTTCGTTGGCCGAAAAGGTCAAGGGCACGGGGGGCTTGGACCGCATTCTCGGCATCGGCCTGGGCGTGCTCGCCGTCGCGTTCCTGGTGGTCGGCAGGTGGGATCTGTCGGTCGGAGTCGCCGTCGGTGCCGTGCTCGGTTGGGTGCTGCTCGACGCTGTCCGGATCACCTGGGCGGTGTTCATCGTCGCCTTCGCGATCCCGGTCACCATCAACTTCGGCTACCCCACCAACCCGTCGTACACCCTGCTGCTGCTCCTGTTCGTCCTCGCGGTCTGGGGGCGCCTGCTGCGCGCCGAGCGCGACGGGTGGCGGCGGAACGTCATCCTGGCGGTGCTCGTCCTCCCGCTGTGTGGGCTGATCTCCGGTCTGGTGCACTGGCACGGGGTCAAGCCGATCGTCGTCGGTCTCGCCCCGCTCGCCTGTGTCGGTGTGCTCTGCTGGCATGTCATCGAGGAAGCCCGTCGCGATCGACAGCTGATCATCCGGATCGCCGAGTGGCTCACCTGGTTCAGCGTTCCCGTCGCCGCGTTCGCCAAGTATCAGACGATCACCCTGAGCTGGCCGATCTTCGACCAACTCGCCTACCACTGGACCTACACGTCGGCGTTCGACGCGACCCGCGCGGTGGGAATCTCGGGACATCCCATCATCTACGGCAGCTTCGCGATGGCGATGGCTCTCATCGCGCTGACCATCCGGGGAAAATACTGGTACGTCCCCGTCGTCGCGAACCTCGTGGGGCTGGTGCTCTCCGGCACCCGCAGCGCATGGGTGGGCATCGTACTCGCCCTCGCGCTCTGGCTGCTGTTGCAGTGGCGCACGATCTCCTGGCGCGGTGTAGGCAGCGCGATCCTCATCGCCGCGACGGCCCTGATGCTGGTGGCCGTCAAACCATCGGCCTTCTCGTTCATCACCACTGCCGCACCCGGGCCGACCTGGTTTCCCGGGTCGCCGACGACACCCACTCCCGCACCGGGCTCCGGCACGTCCCCCCCGGGCTCCTCCGGCCCCGCCAAGGGGCCTGCCGATCCCGCCGGCGCGGCAGAGTCGCGCATCTCCGACCCCCTGCAGTCGGCCAGCGCGAACGCGCGCTTCGCCCGAATCAGCGTGGTCTGGAACGGCATCACCAAGGACTGGTCGACAGTGGTGTTCGGCAACGGTCCCGAGTCAAATGTCCGTTACCTGGAGAGGGTCGCCATCGGTGATGGTGAGGCGCAGGTTTTCGACAACACCTACCTGACCTTCTGGTACAACTACGGGTTGCTCGGCCTGGCCGGCCTGTTGTCGCTGCTGACGATGCTCTGGTGGCGCCTGCGTTCGGTGACGACCCGCATCCTCCTGGTCGGGCTCGCGGCACAGATCTTCTTCTTCGACGCCTGGCTCTGGCTCGGAGCGGTTGCCGTGTTCGTCCTGGCGGTCGCGCTCGCCGGGGCGGACACGCCGCGGTCGACGGGGCAGCCAGCGGGCAATCCACCCCGGCCGCGGTCGGCTGAGGGACGGTCCCTGACGCGGTAGCCGCAGGGCGGCTTGGTCAGCCCTCGCTGATCAGCATGACCGGTTCGACTCCGTCGAAGGCCTGCTCGACGCGGTAGTCGGCGAGAACCGTCCGCCAGGCATTCGCCTCCTCGCCGATGACGTGTGAGCGGATAAGCCAGATCCGGGCGCCACCACGTCGTCCTGCCAGGGCCAGGGCCTGGGTGAGGCCGGCGCGGATCGCCTGCTCGTCGAGGTCCCGGACCACCACGACATCGGATCGGGTCGGCATGTCCACCCACCAACCGACGGTGTTGCCGTATCGCGCGACAATCTTGACCGGGTCGGGCTTGGAGTAGAAGGCGAAGCCGTACCAGGCCCCCGCGTTCACCACGACGACGTCGTTGCGGGACCGGTGCGTGGCCACGTACTCCGTCGACGAACGGATGTCGGTCACCGACATGGCGAGGTAGTAGAGCCCCGACTTGTTGCCGTCGAACCGGTACCAGCGTTCGTTGTGCACTCCGAACGTGGTCAGCATGACCGCGCAGATCGCCACGGTCGCCACGGTGGGCGGCAACTGGGGGACCCAGCGTCGTACCAGTGTAACCACACCGTGGGCAAGGCCGACGACGCCGATGCCGGCCACCGTGGCCGTCGTGACGAGCAGGAAGTGGGAGGTACGAAGCTCCAACAGCGGATAGGACCTGGCGACTCCCAGTGTTGTCACCGCCACGGGCAGCAGGACGACCGCGGTCGCGCAGGCGGGACGGCCCTGTCGGACGATGGTGACGACGCCGGCGACGAGCAGACCGCCGACGACAAGGGCGGGTGCGCCCAGCACCGGGGTCAGGGCGTCGATTTGCTGGCCGAGGTAACCGGGCAGCTCGGTGAGGCTGGGGAAACTGTCGGCCCAGAACCGCTGCATCGCGTCGTTCTTGCCCTGGGCGGAGATGCTGAAATAGATGATCACGATGATGGTGACCGTGCAGAGCCCTGCCGCGACCACCTCCCGCAGCCGGGCCCACTGCTGCCGCATCGCGGTGACCAGCAGCAACCCGCCGAACACACATGGGGCGGCGATCGCGGTCACGTGACTGAACAACATCCCCCCGGTGACCGCCGCCGTGATCACCCGGAGCCGTCTGCGCGACCAGGTGCGCTCGGCCCAGGCACCTAGCGCGAGCAGAGCCACGGTGACGGCGGCGTCGGCCGTGTACTGCTTGAGATCGTGGCGGATCTGCTGCGCAGGCAGGAGCAGCACCGCCGCCCCGGAGACGAACCCCGCGACGACCCTGAGGCGTTGCGTCGGCCAGTGCAGGGACCGACCGAGCACGTACGCGGCGACAACCGAGAGCCCATGGAACGCGATCGGCACCACCCGCAGGTAATCGGTGTCCGGCACCAGTTGCAGCAGGAAACTCCACCCGAGCGGGGTCGACGAGGTCGCCACCGGCAGATCGCTGAGCGGCAGCCGTACCGATAGCGCGACCCACGCCTCGTCGAGCCAGTACGACGCCGTGAGCGTGGTCCTGAGGTCGTGGATCACCGGGATCAGAGCCACCAGGACGGCCATCGCGATCCAGTCCGCCGGCTTGCCACGGCGCCTGGTCGCAGGCACCGCCGACGCGTCGGAACGGCTCACGTCCTCACGGACGAGTTGTACGACCACACCGATTCCCATCCCGAGTGCGGAACGACCATGCGTCATGCTCCAACCTGACGGCGTCGTCGGGAAGAGCGGAGCGTCATGTCGTCCCTAACCAGCCGTTGGTGCCACAGCAGATTCGCGGCCGGTTCCGGGGCTGCGGAAGCGATCGACTGGCGCGATGATGCTCCCGGGCGGTCCGTCACCGGTCGGGCTACCATCGTCGCGCGGTGTCGGCTGGTCTTCCGGCTCACGCAGCATGGCTGGCGTCCAGTTCTTCAGCCGCAACGCCGGCTCCTCGACGAGGTGCCAGGAGAGCAACGCGATTCCGAGAGTGACCATGGCGCTGACCAGGAAGAAGCCGGTGAGACCGATCGCCTGCACCCCGAGCGTGGCCATGACCTGTTGCACCACGAACGAGTAGATGTAAACCCCGTACGAGTAGTCGTTGCGATTTCCGACCCGGTGCAGCGCCTTTGGCAGCCGCACGGCGAGCCAGAGGATGGCGTACGCATAGGCGACCAGCCCCGGGCCGAAGAAGTGCCCGCTGACGGCGGAACACCCGAAGACGACGAGGGCGAGCACCCCCAGCAGATCGTTGATCGGCAGACGGTCGCTGTACAGCTCAGCTACCCCGCCGAGGAGGAACATGAAGCCGAACCAGAGCAGGTCGGTCTTCTGGAGCGCGCCGAGCAGCGGTAGGGGGCCGATCGTCCCCGTCGCCCAGATGCCCTGCCCGTCGCTGAGCCCCTGCCCGTTGGTGCCGTGCAGGACGTAGTTCCAGCAGATCACCCCGTAGACGGCGAACGCGGCGAGCAGCACGAGCCAGCGCAACTGCCGGCGCAGGAAGGTGAGCGCCGCCAGCATGGCGACCAGCAAATAACAGACGATCTCGTAACCGAGGGTCCACAGTGACCCATTGATCGTGTTGCCACCCTGCCACCGCCAGTACGGCGTGTCGCCCTGCAACAGGTCGGCGATACCGAACTGGCGGAGGCCACCCCACCAGTTCTGCCGCAGGTATTCGAGCACGCCACCGGGGCTCCGCCACAGTCCGTCGAGCGTGCCGTGCCGATCGAGGTGGAGCAGGGGTGCGACGACCAGGCCCGTCACCAGCAGGCAGATCCACAGGCCGGGCCAGATCCGCAGAGCCCGGTGCCACAGGAAGCGGGGCACCGAGCTGCGTCGAGCGGAACGGACGATCAGGAACCCGGAGATCGTGAAGAATCCGGCTACCGCCACGTCGCCCAGGTCGACCTGTCGGAAGAGCGGCCGCCCGAAGCCGAGCGCGGCCGCGTGCGAGAGCACCACGGCGAGTGCGAACGCGAGCCGCAGGGCCCCGAAACTGTTCGCACGTCCACGATACGCCTCGGCCAATGGCTGCGACATGGTCGTTCGTCGCATCACCCGCTGGCGAAGGGAGAACGCGGACACTAGCTGGACGCTGCCGGCCAAGCTGGCGTCGGTACGGACCCACCCGTGCCCCGTTGCGCTGGCACCGGCGAACCGATCAGGCGGGCCGCATGCGGGTTACGCCGAGCCGCGGTCGGCAACCCGATCAGGAACTCCGGGAACATCCCGAAGAAGGTCCTCGCGCTCTGCAGTTCCAGGGTGTGCGCGCGGGACCACTGGAACGAGTTGGTCGCGCGGGCCCAGTGGTGGGTCCAGCGGACGTCGCCGAGCAGGGCGACCGGCATGCCGTGCCGCCACGCCCGGAGCCCCAGCTCGTGATCCTCGTAGTAGAGGAAGAACTTGTCGTTCCAGCCACCCATCGCGATGAAGTCCGCGGTGCGAGCGGCCACCGCCGCACCCATGACCCACGCCACGTAGACGGCCTCGCCGTCGTTCGCCACCACCCGGTAGTTCGCGTGCATCCGGGACAGCGGCCAGATCTTCCGGTTACCCAGCTTCGCCGTGGCGTAAGGAAAACCGCGGCCGTTGGGCTGGGGCGTGCCGTCAGTCGCGAGCAGCTGAGGCGCGACCAGACCACCGTGCACGTCGAGGTGGCGCTGCATGGTTGCGAACCCGTCCGGCCCGATCTCGAGGTCCGGGTTGGCGAACAGCACGTACTCGCTCGCCGTCTGCCGTACGCCAACGTTGTTGGCCTTGGAGAAGCCCACGTTCTCCGGCAACCGGATGACCCGGGCACCCAGCTCCTCCGCCACGGCGGCCGAGTCGTCGGCGGAGTTGTTGTCGACGACGATCCACTCATAGGGCTTGTGGACACCGCTCCAGCACCGCCGGAGCGTGTCCGCAGAGTTGTAGGTGACCGTTACGACACTCCACGGGTGTCCTGACATCACGCGCTCCGAACTCTCAGATAGCTGATCAGGGTTGCAAAGCCGAATCGCTTGCCCTTCCACTGCCGGCGGGCCGCAGGCCCCTCCAGCAGGCCACGCCCCACGCCGCGCAGGAAGGGGCGGAGCAGGCCCTGACGGGCACGTCGGGCGGCCAGCGCCACGTGCGCCAGGGCGAGGACCGGTATCGCGACGAGCATCAGCGGCCAGGTGAAGGTCCGCGCGGCGACCAGGAGGCGATTGCGGGCCAGCAGGAACGCCCGGAATCCCTGGAGCTTGTTGTCGCCTTCGACGCTGTGGCCACCGGCGTGCGGGAGCATGAAGTCCAGCCGCCGGGTCCGCAGGCCCGCCGCGTAGAGGCGGAACGCCAGGTCGGCATCCTCACCCCAGGCGAACAGGTGCTCGTAGAACCCGCCGAAGCGGTGGAAGAGGGCGGTGGGGAAGACAGCCGCCCCACCGGACGGACCGAGTGGTCCGCGCGGCACCGTCACCGACCGGTCGATGAAGAGCGAGACCGGGTGCAGATCGATGCCGACGTACTCGCCCCCGTGCATCGCGAGACCCACGGCGATCGGGCTGTCCGGGTCCGCCGCGATGGCGGCGAAAAGGCGGGCCAGCGCGTCCTCCGGCAACCAGACGTCCGGGTTCAGCAGTAGGACGTGGCTCGTCCGCACCGCGGCGACGGCTCGGTTGCAGCCGGCGGCGAAGCCAGGGTTCGACGAGTCGGGGAGATACTCGTACCGGTCGTCGTCCAGACAGTCGGCGATGACCTTCGCGCTCTCGTCCTCCGGCCAGTTGTCGGCGAAGATGAATCTCACCGGTAGCCCGTCGGCGGCGCGTACCCAGGTGGGGAGCGTCTCGGCGAGCATGTCGCTGGACCGGTAGAGAACCGTGACGATCGTCAACGTCTCTGTCACGCGGACACCTCCCTCACTGTTTGCGGATCACGTGCGGACAACCGGTCGGGCGACGGCATCCCCGTCACAGGAGGGACCTGTACAGGCTCTGCCACCGCTGGACGCACCGGTCGAAGGCGTACTCCTGGGCGTACCACTCGGCCACCCGCTGGGCCTCGTCGACGGCTCGGCGGCCGACGGCCTGCCGGATGGCGTCGGCGAGCGCGGCCGGCGCCAGGTCCGCCTGGAACGCCAGGGTGCCCGTCGCATGCCGGGTGACCTCGGCGAGGCCGCCGGCGCCGGTGTGCACCACGGGTACGCCGAGCGACAACGCCTCCAGCGCGCTGAGCCCGAACGACTCGACCCGGGACGGCACCACGAGGCAGTCGATCCCCTGGAGGAAGTCCGCTGCGACGACCCGGCCGACGAGGTCGAGGTTCGGCTGGGGGGCGATCGGCAGCGTGCCTGCGCCAGCGACCTTGAAGTCCAACTCGGGGAGGAGAGCGGCGATCTCGGACAGGAGATCGACCCCCTTCTCCTTCTCCAGCCGGCCGAGATAGCCGACCACCGGCCGGCGACCCGGCTGTGGGGTGTGCGGCTTCGGGCTGGGCCACGTGACGGGCAGCGGGTTGGGGATCAGGTGGATGTTCTTGACACCGCCACGCTCGCGCAGTTCGGCGGCCTCAAACTCGGACACCGCCACCGTCGCGTGTGGACGGGCGCGACGCATGGCCAGGTCCAGCGTGATGTTGGACTGGATGAGCGCCTTCTGCTGGAACGACCCGGCCGTGTCCCGGTACTGCCAGAGACTGTTGTGCAGGGTGACGACGAGTGGGGTCCGCCTGCGTTCCATGCTCAGCGCTGCCCGGGAGTGCATCGCCGCCGACAGCAGATGAGCACAGACCACGTCCGGCTGGACCTCGTTGACGAGGCGGCGGATCTCCCGAGCGTAGCCGAGATCGACCCGGCTGGTCGCGCTGAGCCCGATCCACGGCACCCCGGCCTCACGCAGCGCGTAGCCCACCTCGTCGTCCGAGGTGGCGGCGATGACGTCGAGGCCGGTACGTGCGTGAGCCGGGATGATCTCCGTCAGGATGCGCTCGGCGCCACCGAGCTGCCGCCGGCCCGAGCCGCCCGTCGTGCAGACGAACAACACCTTCATCAGGCACGCAGTCCCTCGACGGCGCCACGCGCGATGGCGCGGCGGACCGGGTTTCCTCCCACCGCAGCGCGCAGCAGCACCCCGCCCACGTACGCGGTCGTGGCGATGCGGCCGCGCCGGCCGCCCATGGTCCGGCTCGCCCGGATGAACTCCCGGGTGCGGCGCTGGGAGATCTCCTCCTCGGACCAGCGCCGCTTCGCGGTCGCGTCGTCCTCGTGCATGATCACGGCCTCCGGGACGTACGCCAGTCGCAGGCCCTGCTGACGGACGGCCCAGCACAGCCGCATGTCCTCGGAGTAGAAGAACGAGGTCTCGTCGACGCCGCCGATGGCGTCGAAGGTGCTCCGGCGCATGGCGACGAAGGGCCCGGTCAGCCAGTCCGCCTTCTCCGGTGGCGCGACGATCCGCAGGTTCGGCAGCACGAGGCTCAGCCCGGTGGCGTGGGCGAAACCGACGCCCAGGCCCAGGAACCGCCCACCCTCGGTCTGCGACACCCCGGAAGGCGTGACGACGCCCGGGAAGGCCGCGCCCACCTTCGGGTCCTGCAGGGCGGCCAGCAGCCGGGCCACGGCGTCGGCGTGCACGATGATGTCGTTGTTGGAGAGGATCACGTTCGACCGGCTCGTGTGGCGCACGCCGAGGTTCATTCCTCGCGCGTATCCCAGGTTGGAGCCGGACTGGACGTACTGGACGCCCTGCTGGGCGCAGAACTCGCTGAGCGACTCCTGGATGTGCAGTGAGCTGCCGTTGTCGACGACAACGATCTCCGCCTCCGACGGCAGCGACAGGACACAGGCGCGGGTGCGCTCAAAGTCCTCCCACGCGAGGACAACAATCGAGACATCCATGTCAAACCGTCCCATGATTCGGCGACTGCGCTCGTCGCAGGCTCGCTCTGGAGGCGAAGGCGTGTACGACGTAGGCGAGCGTCGAGGCGATCGCCGCCCCGAACACACCCGCCCACGGGATGATCGCAAAGTACGCGGGGATCGCGAACGCCAAGGTGATCATGGCGACCACAGTCGTCGCCCGCTCGCCCCGCCTCTTCAGCAGCAGGGCGCTCCAGCTCTTGCCGGCGGCGGTGGCCAGCGAACCGGGCAGGAGGACAAGGCCGAGGATCCAGGCGTGCCGGTACTCGGGTTGGAGGTAACCGAGCACGCCGAGCCCGAGGACGGCCGCCAGGGCGACCGGCAGGGCCGCGGTGACCACGGCTCGGGTGGGGTCGGGCCCATCCGTGCCATCCCGGCTGGCCAGGATTCGCTGCGCCCGTACGACGGCACCGGCCTGCGCGAACTCCAGTGCGGCGACCGCCAGGGCGTACACGCCGAGTGGGCCGGCCCCGACGAACCGGGCCACCAGGATCTGGTTGAACCGGAGCGTCATCATCTGGGCGAAGATCCCGAGATGGAGGTTGCCGACGGCGGCCAGGTCGGCGCGGTAGTCCACCCCGGTCGCCTGCGCCCGTGGCGCGCGCCCGATCCGCCGGAGCATCCCCAGCACCAGGCCGCACACCGCCAGCGCGCTGACCCACTGGACGACCAGCCAGACCATGCTCCACAGGCCGCCGTCGAGGTAGCCGGCGAAGTACAGCCCGACGTAACCACCGACCAGGACCGCGCCGCTCGCCGCCCGCAGCGAGTAGACGGCCATGAAGCCCTTCTGCCGCAGCGCGATCGACGAGACCGTGTTGAAGATCGTCAGACCTGCGGCCGACCCCACGCCGACCAGGTAACTGCCGATCCCGGCGACCGCGGTGAGTACGGCTGCGGCGACGACGGAGAGCAGGATCGAGGACGCCAGCATCGCAAGGACCCAGGGACGCCCCCGGGAGAAGACCCAGCCGCCCGGCCTGGACAGCAGGAACGTGTCCAGGGACAGACCACCGACGGCCGCGCCCAGTGTCGCGCTCACCATGTTCGCGGAGAGTTCACCGCGCTCCGCCGGCGGCAGCGCCACCGACAGGACCGCCGCCAGGCCGGTCAGACCGAGCGCTCCGATGTACAGCCGCTCGGGTGCGATCAGTCGCCGGATCAGGCCCGCTATGCGGCGGCCGGGCGGTGGTGTGGTGTCCGGACCCGGCGATGGCCGAGCAGCATTGACCAGCGACACGCCGTTTCTCGCCCCCGTTTTTCGACACGTGCAACACGACGAGTCGTACGTCGCTGGCACTTTCTACCGGAACGCTGTTGCACCTGCAATCGTCCGGGCGGCCCTAACCGGCAGTGCCAGAACACGTGCCGCCGCCGCCGAACGGTCGGCGTAGACTTCCCGACCCGTGAGGATCCTCGTCACCGGCGGAGCCGGATTCATCGGGTCGGAGTACGTTCGCCTGCTGCTGGGCAAGCCCCTCGGCAGTGCCGACGGCGTGCCGCCGCTCGAGCCGGCGGTCGTGACCGT